>PWVU01000136.1 GCA_003561715.1 Candidatus Kaiserbacteria bacterium
GCGGGCGTGTATCCGGAAGGGTTGGTGACCGGTTACTACGGTCCTCTGACCGAGGCGGCGCTTGAGCGTTTGAAAGCGCGACATGGTGTTGGTGAGCCACGTCAATTCGGTCCGCAAACACTCGCGTTTCTTAATCAATGGCTGTATGGAGAGGGTGCGCAAACCTATCCCACATCTGGCATGACCGACTCCGAAAAAAGACCGGTGCGCGCATCTGAGATGGATATGCACGCTCTTCTGCAGCAGATACGTGCAGGAAAGCGCGGTGAAGAATTGCGCGGACAGGTGCCCGGTACTGTGAAGCAAGAAAAGAAGTATCGTGACGGAGAGGACGGAAAGGGCGGGGAAGATGGCAAAGACGGGGAGAGTGCCCAGTAGGATGATCTGATGAAAACCACACAGCGCGCACCCAGGTGCGCGCTGTGTGGTTTTGGTATACACAGGCTACGGTAGTCGCACAAGTGATTGCGCAGTACACTAAGGGTAATGCAAACGTTGCGAATGTGTGCGTACGGTATGTTCATGGCGTGTACGAGTATACTCGTACTTGCGCCCATACCCGCATCCGCATACCAAATACGAGTTATCTGGCAAGTTAACCCAAGCACCCCTATTGTCATTACCGAGCCGGAAATACGCACCTTGTGGTATGACGAACTGCGAGGCTCGGCACGCGTATACGAGATCGATTCGTCGCAACCGTTCCGATTTGTTGCCCAACTCGCGGTACCGGATAGGGAGTCGCCGCGCACCGACTACGTTGTGGAAATTATTGAGGTATCGGGAGGAGCCGCAACACCTGACCGCGTGTTTGCATCGTTTGATGGCTCTGGTGTGGCATGGGAACGGACGTATAACTGGGTCGACGGGCGTTGGTACCTCACGGGTCTATCCATAGACGAGCAAGTACCGCCCGGGCGATATCGTGTGACGGTTGAAAATGGAGTTAATCAAGGCAAATACCTTTTTACGGTCGGTAGTACAATTGACCCCGCGCAAATGTATGAGCCGCTCCGTACACTCGGGACGTTGCCTGCTGTTTCTGTGTACCATGGCGATACTTTGCTCTCGGTCGCACGAAGTCCGTTTGCGTGGGTGCCGATCCTGGTATTACTTGGTATCGCATTGTTACTTGGAAGAACGTATCGCTACCTTACTCGTGAAGAGTATGTATAACGCAAAGGCGCATGTTGGGTACGCAGTCCATGCAATCCCTTGGAGATAAAAAAGTAGGCACCTGTTGACTACTATGTGGAAAACGCGTGCATACTAAGGGTATAAGTGCGATACACTATATATAGCCATGCTGTTTCGCATCCTGGGGGATGCGGCATGGGGGTATGTAATGATCAGACCTACGCGTGTAAAAACGCATAGTCATGCGGTAGTACTCAAACCGCGGGGATCGCCGACATCAGAAAGACACATTCCACCGGATACTGCCGTACAGCCGAGGAGTAGACCTCCTGCGGTGTTTTCCCGTGCTGTCTCGCAACAAAGTACTCAGGTTCCCAGGTTTACTCAATTCGCCGCCCAGTCCACACGAGTACTCCCGCGGTCCTCAGCGCGTGTTTTGCCAGAGAGTCGCAGGAAACAGTCTTCTGTATATGCCCCGCAAAAGAGATTCGGTGTTGCGCATACCCGACCGGGGATACGAGCTGGATCGGGTCACAAAGAAAACGCTCATACAAGAACACAACAGTATGTTCGTGGGTATACCCGTGGTAAACCGAGCAGTTTGGTCGCAAGTATGCTTCTTGTGTTCTGCATAGCGGTACAACCGTTGTATATTGCGTTTGCTACTGAGTTAGAAGAATCACAGGCTGATGAAGCGATGTCTGAAGTTTTGGAAGTAATAGAACGTGTAGGAGTCGAATACGAAACGACAAACGAGTCAGCTATTCCCGAAACCGATCAGGACGAACGTGATGCAGACGACCATGAGTACACTGATTCGAATCAACTGATAGATGAGGTGACCGATACCGATAGGCAGTCGATTGATCCCGCGTTGCATGTAGTTGGAGAAGCCGTCACGTCTTTCGACAAGGAAAAGCGCGCAACCTCAGACCTTACACCTGATGTGGAAACCGAACCATTCGAATCTGAATCTGTGAACGACGATACCACCGGTGAAGAGGAAGTAACTATTGTGGAGGAGGAAGGCACGAAACCGGCATCAGCAATCGAATCAGACACCGAAACAACCGAATCCGAAGCTGCAAACGACGAACTTGCTGGAGAAGCCGGCTCCTCTTCAGACGAGGAAGAGAGTGTCATTTCAACTCCCGCATCCCACTCAGAAACCGAAGAACAAAGCAGTGGATCATCTGCGCACGAAGACACCGCTGAAGAAGAAACGGCTTCCTCAACGGAGACAGACAATGCGTTGTCCGATAGTGCCGAAGCGGATGCATTTGGAACGGTAGCCCCCGACACATCTGCATCTCGTGAAAGGGTGCTTCAGCAGGATGCCTCGCGTGATACAAGCGGCATGACGCAAACACTCGACGATCATGACTGTACCGTCTTGGGTGACGGCGCGCTCTACTGCGTTGAGCGCGATCAATCGGTGCACGCTGGCGTCGAGCCGGGCGTTGCGCGAGTGTATGCGCGTGCAGGACCAAATGGCAACAAAGAGATCTTCTTCTTGGAGCAGGGGCGCACGACGCAGATCACGCATAATCGGCGGGAAGATTTCGCCCCCATGTATGACCCGCACAGTAATCGTATCGTGTGGAACACCCTTATTGATGATCGTTTGCAAATCATGATGCACGACCGTACGACCGGCGAAACCCGCCAGATCACACACACGCCGCACAATAATAGCAACCCTCATTTGCATGGCGATGTATTAACGTGGCAAGCGTGGAAGAACAATAACTGGGAGATCATGTTGGTGCGTAATGTGTCGCGCGATCCGGTCGTGCCCGAGCGTCTCACCAGCAACAGTACGCACGATATGTTCCCGCGTGTCTTTGACACGCTGGTGACGTGGCAGACACAAACGCGGGATTCGTGGCATGTTGCGGTGTACGATATCGAACGACGTCAGTTTTCGTATATTGAAAAAACAGGCGAGGGGCGCTATGAAAATCCGCGGTTCGTATTGGTCTTTGATGAGCGTGCGCCAAGCGGAGATGTGGAAGTGGTTGGGTACGACATAGCAACACGCAGTCAGATACCTCTTGTGCCACTTGGTCGTGATGTGCCTTCGCCCATGACACCGCAAGACGATACCGGGGAAGCGATACCGGCGCAAACACAAAACGGCTCATCGACGATAAAGACCGCGCAACGAGACGAGGGTGACGACGAAAGCAATAGTGGTGATTTGGATGTGGTGGATGAAAACGATGATACCTTTGCGGAGTTTGCCGATGACTTCGAGATCGAGGGCGAGGTGGAGGGTGATGAGGTATAAGCGGTGATGAGCGTACATGTGGATCTTTCAAGCATTGGCACTGTGGGTAGAGGGGAAGCGCTCGAGAGCGTGGGTATTGGGTGGTCTCGGTGTTGCGGTGGTATTAGGAAGCAGCGCATTGTTGTTTGTTCGACCTGCGGGTATTTCAGCCGCAATAGGCGACATCGCCGTATATCGTGAAGCAACCGGTCTTGAGTTGATCAGCACATCGGTCACGACGCTTGATTGGGATACGACCGTATCAGAAGGTCCCGGTTTCACCATTGATAGTGGTAGAACGGACATCACGCTGTCCGATCAGGGCAAGTATTTGGTGATGTATAACCTTGGCATACAGATTGGTGCCGGTGCAGGTCGGCGCGAAATTCAGGGTTTTCTTGAGCTGGATAGTACCGTATCTCCGTATGGGCGCGCATCCTGCTTTATACGGCGCTCCGACGGACAAGATACATGCCATATGGCGGGTGCCGCGATACTTGAAACGACGGCTCCCAACCAGGTACTACGCGTACAGGCACAGCGCACCGATTCCAACATCTCTGTGGACGCGCGCCGCACACCAAGCTCAAGTGGTCTCATGCTATTGCGCCTTGATGATATATGGGAGTATGCGCGTTTTCGAAAGACCAACACGCAAAGTGCGAATAACACTTCTTTTCAGACCATTGAGTGGAATACCGATGACGAGATCGCCGGCATCTACAGTCGATCGGGAGGTGCTATTACGCTTGATGAACCCGGGTACTATATGATCACCACAAATGTCGGGTATACGCTTACCGCTAATGCGCGTCGTAGTTTGGCTACGCGCCTAACCCTGGACGGAGTAGAGGTACCCGGTACACGCGTTACCGCATTTATGGATGGCAATACTAATACACGCAATCATGTTGCAACGTACTCGGGTATTATCGAGGTGACTGCGGCCAATCAGGTACTGCGCCTGGAGACGGTGTGCGAAGGGCTCGGATGCGGCAGTGTATCCACCAACGGCTCGCAGACGGCAATGACCTTGGCACGTCTTCCGGATAGTGCGGAGATCGTTCGTCTGGGAGACACTGCCGGTACACAACAGATCGATGGCAACAACGATCCAATCTTGCTCAACGAACAACAGCGGCTCGACCCAACGTTTTCACACAGCACATCAACTAATTCGTCTCGTGTGACGGTCAATACACCCGGCGCGTATCTCTTCTTCGGTTCATTCTACTCAACACGAGATGAAAATAGCGGTATCCTGTATCCGACGCTCAGGTGGCGTGTAAACGGCGGGGTGCAAAACTATGCCGGGTTTGGACAGATCAATCATGGTGAAGGTGGAGCAAACAGTACTCTCACTGCCGGCAACTCGGGTGGCTTTATTGCACCTTCACTTTCCTCGGGTGCCTATGTTGAACTGGCAAATACCAATGAGACGACTGAGAGTGATGCGAGTGCCGTCTTTGCCGCTGATCGAATGGGGTTGCAGGGAGTACGCATCGGCTCGCTCGTCATAGGAGACGCACTTGTTGCGAGCGAAGGGGAGCAAACTGCGACCACCACGCCCGGCACCACTGATCTGTATCTGGGCGGCGCGTTCTCGGTGCGGGGGACGCGCGGTAACGTTACGATCACCGAGGTTACGATAGAAGAGTTTGGTACCATTGATGCGGCAAGTGATCTTGCGAATGTGCGTCTGTTCTACGAGATGGACACGACGGCACCCTACACGTGTGACGAAATGTCATATGACGGTACACAACCGCAGTTCGGTACCTCGACGACATTCTCAAGTGCAAACGGCACCGCTTCATTCAGTGGATCGGTCGGTGCGGGAACAAGCTCGGCATTATGTCTCTACGTGGTAGTGGATGTGGCGAGTACTGCGCTCGATGGGCAGATCATAGAGATACATATTGCCGATCCTTCGAACGATGTTGTGCTTTCATCGGGCACAGTCGATCCGGAAACGCCGATTGTGCTCGGTGGATCTACCGTCGTTGAAGATGATCTGCTGACACAAACACACTATCACTGGCGACTTGATGACGATGATGAACAGAACGCCTCTTCGGCGACTGCGGGGCTTGAGGATACGCCGCTGATGATGCTCGCAAAGAACACAACAACGCGCTTACGCATGCAGGTTGCCAATAGTGGCTCGGCACCCTCACCTGCGGTTGCCTATCGACTTGAGTACGCACCTATTGCCGGATCATGCGCTGCAACGGTCAGTGGTTGGACGCAGGTAGGCGATAGTGGTGCCGCATTCGACATGTCGCCTACGACAAATCTTACCGAGGGTGCAGATACCACGAATATTCCGGTGCCGGATGGTGGTGTTAGCGATGAGGGTTCGGTGTTTGTGACACCCAACGGGGCGGTGCGGGATACCACGTCTCAGACAGGAGGTATAGTGACACCGATTGATGGGTTTGTTGAGTTTGAGTTTTCACTTGAGGCGACCACTGATGCCGATGAAGGCACCACGTACTGTTTTCGACTGACGGACGCGGGAACACCCTTGGTCGCCTACGATGAGTATCCGCGTGCAACCGTTGCCGCCGACGTGACGGTATCGTCGATCGGTGCGCAGGTCGCCGGTACGCTGAAAAATGTCACCGATCTCTACTTAGGTGGTGCGTTTGTTATTTCAACCGATACCGGTACGCGTGATGTTACCGCGATCACGGTCGCGCAGACCGGTACGGCAGATGGTCAGACCGCTCTGGAAAATCTACGTCTCTACTACGATCTTGATACGACTGCGCCATATGATTGTAGCAGTGAGTCGTATGATGGTACGCAGGCGCAATTCGGCGCCACGTCAAGCATCGCATTTAATGCGTCGCAAGGAACGAGTACCTTTACGGATAGTGTGACGATATCACCGTCTCAAACACTTTGTGTGTACGCGGTGCTTGATATTACCAATAACGCCGGCAATGCCGACACAATTGAGATCGAGGTCACTAATCCCGCAAGTGATGTGGTGGTTTCATCCGGGTCGGTTGCTCCCACCACGCCGATAGAGCTCATGGGTGCAACAGTGATCGAAGGAGAGACACTTGTTCAGTATGGCTATCATTGGCGTAACGATACTGGTGATGAGCAGAATGCCACCTCGGCGACCGGTGGCAATCAATCGACACCGCTAACCAATACGCCACAAGGAGCGCCGCATCGACTGCGGTTGGGTGTGCAGAATGTCGGTCTTGCAACCTCTTCTGCGACGGAATTCCGGCTTGAGTACGGGCTTAAAAATACGACCTGCAGTGCGGTGGGAACATGGACCGACGTAGGTGCGCCGGGCGGCTCTTGGGCGATGGTTGCAAGCGACTATGTTACCGATGGTGAGCATACAACCAATATTCCGATCATATCGGGTGGTCTCACCGATCCGGGCGGCACGTTCACCAGCCCCAATAGTGCCGTAAAAGATGTCTCATCGCAGACAACGGGTATCCTGGTCGGCCCCGATGACTTTGTTGAGTTGGAATATACCATCGAGGCGACTACCGAGGCATTGAGCGGTGAGGAGTATTGTTTTCGGGTCAGTAGTGCGGGGAGTGCGCTTGATCTCTACACCGAATACGCAGAGGCGAGTATGCGCCCAAACCAGGATTTCATCGTTCAGCGTGGGGTTGCAACCATTCCCGATGGTGATACGACCGCATCACTGATCGCCGGCACTGATTTTGTCGCGCCACGAGATTCCTCGCGCGCATTCATCCGTATCACCAATACCCACATGACCGGTGCCGGTAATTCAACCGGTGGTGGTAATCAAGACGCGCACAACGTGACGGCGCACATTGCCAATCCTGAGGATCTGGCGAACACCGTGAACATTGTACGTTTCGGTACGGCAGGTGATACGCGCGTGGCGTGGGAGTTGGTCGAGTATATTGGACCGCCCGGTGGTGATAATGAGATACGAGTGCGTACTGCCGGTGCGACGACGTTCGGTGCCGGCGCGGCAACATCGAGCATGCCCGTTACCGGTGTGCTTGCTGATGACGATGTGGTGGTATTTGTCACCGGCTCGGCAAATCCCAATACCGGGCGCACTACCTACCAAACCGGGCAGGTCACCGGTGAGTGGTCGTCTGCTTATCAGACGCTCACCCTGCGCCGCGGTGCGACGGGAGATGCTATTGCGGTGTCCTACGCGCTGGTTGAATTCGTCGGGCAGAATTGGCGTATCCAACGAGCAGAGCATACCTACAGTGCGGTTGCATCGGTCCAAACACAAACTATTTCCGCGGTAGGCGATCTGTCTCGTGCGTTTATTCATGCACAAAAGCGCATCAGCGGTAGCAATAACACGCTCTCCAATTTCGGTCATGTGGTCTATTTCCAAAATCCCACTACGGTGAACTTTTTCCTGGAAAGTGGCGCAACCAACGCCGGTAGCCACACCTCGGTTGCGTGGATCATTGAGAATACCCAAACCAGTGGCGTACCGATGCAGGTAACACGCTCCAATGGCACGCAGTCCGGTGGGGGTGATCCCGCGGTAGTGAACGTGGATATCAATACCACGCTTACCAGTCTTGATACGGCGTCCATATTTATGACCAATACCTCATCGGGCAACAATACCCAATTTCCGCGGGCTATGATCGCGCCACGAATTATCTCACCAACGCAGTATGAGATATGGATCTCGGATGCGGGGCAGACACGCACGTATCGCACCGAAGTGGTGGAGTGGCCGACGGCGCAATTGACCCTTGTGCAGAACTACTATCGTGTGTTCGTTGATAACGAAGCACTCACGCCTGGCGACCCATGGCCTCTCGGCGCTATTGATCTGGGTGAGAACACCGCAATAACCGCAGACGACGCACCGCCGTCGGTGGGACAGATCGTGCGCTTGCGTATGTCGGTTGCAATCGAGGGCGGCGCGCTCTCAGCATCAGCACGTTCGTTCGCCTTGGAGTATGGTGAACGACCTGAAGCAGGTACGTGCTCAATGATCACCGAGTGGTTCTCGGTGGGAGAGGTGGGAAGTACGACCGCGCTGTGGCGAGGAATTGCATCAGGTCCGCCGGATGGCACACCGCTTTCGACCGATCCGCCAACCGGTAGCGATCTGTTGTTGTCGATCGCCGATCGCGCGGGTACCTATGAGCGTGAGAATCCGTCCGCACTCAATCCCTACCGCGTTGCCAATGGAGAGGATGTAGAGTATGACTGGGTGCTGCAGCACAATGGTGCCAGTGAGGATACGTTTTACTGTTTTCGCATGACCGATACGGACGGGTCGTTGCTGGATGAGTATGCGTTCTATCCCACCATACTGACCGGCGGGTTTGAGATCGAGTCTCACTCATGGCGATGGTATGGAGATGTAACCAATCTTACTCCTACTACAGCGCTTGCGGCGGAAAATGTTACGCCGATCAATATTGCCTACGATCAACCGGTAACCTTGCGACTTGGCTTACGCGAGATATCGAGCGGTTCAAGCAATGCGAAGTTCCGGCTTCAGTTCTCCGAGTACGCGGACTTCTCGGTTGTGTCCGATGTTACCGATATGGATCAGTGTGTATTTGGTGAATCGACATGGTGTTACGCGGAGGGTGCGGGAGATGAGGGTGATATCATAGAAGAAGCACTACTGTCGGGTGTTGATGCGTGTACGGGAAGTGTGGGGGATGGATGTGGTACGCGCAATGAGTACTCATTCGTACCGGAGGTGATCGGCGAGTCGGGCACGGTCACCGCCGATAGTAATCCCGTGGTAGTCAATCTAGAGCATACCTATACGTCTCCCATCATCATTGCCGAGTCTATTACCGGGGATGTAAGTGGCGGCAGTGGCAACCGACCGGCGGCGGCGATGATCGTTGCCACCTCCTCGAATTCGTTCACGGTGCGTATTCAGCGACCGGACAATGAGCCGGACACCCATGGCGTTGAGACTGTCTCGTATATTGTCATGGAAGCGGGAACGCATATCCTGCCCGGAGGTGTGCAAGTGGATGCGGGCTATAAAACGACCGGTAGTTACTACGGCAACGCGGTCACCGGTACAAGCGATGACACGTGCGTATTCAATCAATCCTTCGCGGCAACACCGGTTGTGCTTACAGCACTGCAATCGAATGCCAATACGGGTACTCCCGATTTTCTTAATGCCTCACAATACAATGTGACGTCAACCAACTTCGCATGTTCTATCGAGGTGCCGGATGGAGAGACGAACGCACCGAGCGAACCGGAGACTATCGGATGGATCGCATTTGAAGGAGGAACCTTTGTGAATAACGGTTCGACGTACCTGGTTGCAACGACGACTCAGTCAGTTGCCGGTTGGGCGAACACACCGTGGCATACCGAAGTGTTTCCTTCTGCTCTTTTTGCAACACCGCCGCGGATAGTTGCATCGAAGCAAACACGCTTTGGCGGCGATGGTGGATGGGTGCGGTACGACGAGCTGACAGCAACTTCGGTGCGTATGGCGATCGATGAGCGGGATGATGGCGAGCGATTTAGTGCCGCCGAGCGAGTTGGGTATGTGGCGTTTTCAAGCCCGGCTACTATTATCGCTCCCGCCTCGCCAACCTTTTTCTTCGATCCGCTTCATCATAAAGAATTTGCCTTTACAATCGTGCACGCCGGTGCGGCACCCAATCGCACCTACTATTTCCGTGCGTTTGATGTCGGCAATAACACTGTTGTCTCCGCTAACGCTTCGTCTAGCTACCCATCTCTGAGCACCGAAGGATCATCTCTTACATTTACGGTAAGTGGTATTGCTGATATGACACACACGCAAGGTATTACGACCTCAATACCCACAACGGCAACCTCGGTGCCGTTTGGAACGCTCGCATTCGGAACATCAACCACAGCCGCCCAACGACTCACTATCTCAACCAATGCGCCCCGTGGCTACCAAGTATTATTGTACCAACGACAAGATTTTCTCAGTGGTGTGGGCGCAAGTATCCCCGGTATTGCCGCAACCAATCTCGCGCCGCAGTCGTGGACCAGTGCGTGTGATACGGCGAGTTCCACCGGATGCTGGGGATACCGTACCGGTGATGCGATACTCTCCGGCGGCTCCACACGTTTTCTTATTCAGGATCGCTATGCCGCGCTTACCAGTGCTCCCGAGGAAGTGGGGTATAGCTCGGTGCCGGCAGATGATGATGAGATCGACATTGTCTACCGACTGGAAGTTACCAATCGACAACCCGCAGGACACTATGAGACAGAACTCGGTTTCATTGTCATACCCACCTTTTAGCAAGTTACCCCCTTTGTTATCATGTCAATTGAACGTACAATATTACAGATGCTGATTACTCGATCGCTTGGGGTTATTGTTGCGAGCCTCGCCTTCTTATTAGTCGGCGGTCTGTGTGCGTCCTCGCTCCATGCGCAATCCGATGCGTCGGAAGACAGTGAGCCTGTTCTCGTTGAGGAAGAGGCTATGTTTGATGATGGGGATGAAGAGGTGGGTCCCGCATTGGTATCTGCACCTGATCGACTCTCTATCTCGCCGGTCGTATTGAAGGAGCAGGCAAAAGCACGCGATATCATCAATCGTTCTCTCACGGTGCGCAATCACTCGACGAGCGTCATGACGCTCTATGCCGATGTATACGATGTTGACCCGAGTGCCGGTGCCGTGCGTACGTCTTTTGGTGCCTCGGGTGATCGCACCCGTTCGTTGGCGAATTGGATCGAGATCACCCGTGGCGTGATCAGGTTAGAGCCGGGTGAGAGCGCCGAGATACCGTACCTTATTCATGTTAATGTGCACGCCGAACCGGGCGAGTATTTTGCCGAGATCGTGTTTCGAGAGGGACGCAATCGTGAGCTTGCCCGCACCAAGTCACGCTCGGAAGCAACTCTCCTTGCTTCCGTTACGATCGGAGAAGATATCATAGAGCGCATCAACTTGGGGGGGTTTCTCCTTGACCGCTCTATCGTGACCGGTGGGTCGGCACGCTTCTCGTATGCATTACAGAACAACGGCAATCGCGAGATCGCCCCGCAGGGCTCTATTCGCATCTTCGATCGCGCGGGAAGGGAAGTAGCGACGGTCCCGGTCAATGCGGGCGGCGATACCATTGCGCCCGAGAGTATGCGCGAACTAGCCGCGGAGTGGCCGGCACAGAGTCGTTTTGGAAAGTACAAAGCGTTTCTTGATCTGCAGTACGGTATGACCGGCTCGGTGAATGACTCGTTGTACTTTTGGGTCATTCCTTGGCGCGATATGATGATCGGATTGTTTCTCCTGATACTGGCGGCAGGTGTGGTGACGTACCTTATACACGCACGGTCGATCTATGCGCGTCCTATGGCTCCCGTATCGGTAGCCGCTTCAGCGGACGAGGAAGACAGGGAAGAACCCGAGGTGGCGCATGTGCCTGTTGCTCGTGTCGTGCACGCACCATCACCAAAACCGACTGCGAGTAGCGGGCATGCAGTCACGCTTGCCGGACGCGGACGCCAATCCCCCCACACGCATGTTGTTCGCTTGGGTACCAAAAAGTGATAGCGCACGGTATCTCGCAGTGGCCTGTATTGCGGGAAGTCTTCTGTTTGTGTCGGGCATACGAGACGCGCACGCGCAAAGCTCGCTCTCGCTTACCGTCACGCCGCCCCTCTACCAGTTGCATGCCCAGCCGGGCGAAGTGTTTGCCAGCAGTATCACGTTGGTGAATACCAATCCGTTCCCGCTCTCGCTCTATCTTGAGCCGGTCGTGTTTGCTCCGCAGGGCGAGCGCGGACAAGGAGTGTTGCGTCGCCCGGGAGTGGAAGATGCGCATCACCTGACCGGCTGGATCACACTGTTCGAGCAGATGGTCACCATTGAACCCGGCACCACACGCTCGGTCGAGTTCACTATTGCCGTTCCCGCTGATGCCGCACCCGGGGGACACTACGCGGCGCTTTTGGTCGGCACACAACCGCCGGAGTCACGCCCCGACACCTCGGCGGTTTCGGTAGCAAGTTCGATTGCATCGTTGGTGTTTCTGCGTGTTGCCGGAGACGTCATTGAGCAAGGGATGATCAGGGAGTTCTCCACCGATCGACACCTCTATCAGCGTCCCGAAGCGCAATTCACCCTACGATTCCAGAATACGGGGAATGTACATGTGCAACCTACCGGAAATATCACCATCTACAATATGTGGGGTACCGAGCGTGGACAGATAGCATTGTCGTCACAAAATGAGTTTGGCAATGTCTTGCCCGGCAGTGTGCGCGCATTTTCTTTTACGTGGCGCAGTGATGAGAACATATTCGACTTCGGTAGATACCACGCGGTGGCGACACTGACCTATGGTACCGAGGCGCGAAAGAACGAACATCGCGAGGTGCACTTTTGGGTGGTGCCGGTGGCGGCACTTATTCAAGTAGTGGGAGGCGCTATCGTGCTCTTTGGGTTTTTGCTATTTATGGTGCGTCGCTATGTGCGCTATGCGCTTGCCATTGAGGCAGAGCGTATACGTGCGCATACTCCGGAGCGAGAGGCTGAAGAAACAGATACACCGAGTTCGTTGGTGCGCACCCTGGTGCGTCCCATACGCGGCGAATCGGTCGACCTGCGCGCTCCACAATCGTCGGCGGAGCCGCGTGAAGGTGCGCCACACGTTGAGTCCTCCCTGACACACAACGCTTCGCTTGTGCACTCGTCTTCTTCCGCCATACCCGCCGATCCGCCCCGGCTTTCTCTCGCTACGCGCTTGCTATGGGGCGCGCTCTTTATACTAGTAGTGATTCTTATCGGGTATCTTATACGCGCGTATCTTACGTCGGTGTTTACCTATGAGCGCGCATACGAGGTGTATCCGAGCAATATCGACCCAGATACAACCTCTGCACCTAACGAGTTGTGAGCGTTGGGCGAAATAACCCATACGCATAGTGTCCATTATCCACAGCAGACCGCTTTAGGTTGACAGGTGTCCCGATATATACTGGAGAGCGAGCACGATTCTTTTGCGCGATTGAACCCCGCCGCAGTTGCATGCCTGCGACGTGCCGCCAAAAGGTTGGTCGATCACGCTCACACTATATTAGTTCTTTTAGTAGTGAAGCTAGCTAGCAAAAAACACACTATGTTACAAGCATACGTATTATTCAAAACACGACCCATGGTCGCCGTGCTTATCTTAGCGCTCCTCATGTGGTCGTTCGGTCTGCCCAGCTGGATCGCATCTGCGCAGGCGGCAAACGTTGGCAACTTCAGCGATACGCTGAGCAATTCCGCCCCGGGCGAGGATGCGACGCATACGCTCGAGTTTACTCTGGTGAATGCGGTCAGCGCGGGTGAGTCGATCCTCATTACGTTCGACCCCGAGACATCGGCCTTCGATGCGTCGGCAATCACGGAAGATGACTTGGTCTTCACCACAGACCCTGGTGGTGCTATTCCTGTTAGGGATCAGCTCTCGTCATGTCCCGCAAGCCGTAATGCCTACCTCAGTAGTGTTACTGCAGACGAGGTGGAGATTACGATGTGTCCCGATGTCAGTTCAGCAATAGATGCCGGAGATGTAGTAACCATTGTTGTCGGTGATGACGGCGGCAATCAGGTAATTAATCCTACTGATGTACAGTCGTATGTTATCCGCCTTGGTGGTACCATGACTGACTCTGGCGACACCCGTGTTGCTATTGTAGACTTGGTTACGGTCACCGCGGTTGTTGAGACCATCTTCGACTTCTCGGTACACGGACTAGATACCACAGATATGTTTACCGGAGAGGTTGTTACCGGTAGCACCACCGCAACCAGTATTCCATTCGGCATCATTTCGCCGGGTGATGAGTACTTCCTGATGCAAGAGTTGCGTGTTGACACGAATGCCTACAACGGCTTTACGGTCACGGTTGAGTCTGATCAGACCTTGACCGCGGGCAACGGCGCTGAGATCAGCGAATTCATTGACGGTGCTGAAACTGCTGCCGCAACCAATTGGCAGTCGCCAGACAATACCTTCGGGTTACCGGATACCTATGGTCATTGGGGTATTACCTCAAATGATCCAACCACAGGACCCGGTAATGAAGACTTTGTTGGCGGCGGTCCAAACTATGTCGGCAACTTCGTTAACAATCCCGTTCCGGTGTTCTACCACGATGTAGCCGCAAGCTACTCGGTAGATCCGAGCTTGGGAGAAAGCTTCACGTATGTTGGCTACAAGGTAGAGATCGGTACCCTGCAGGAAGCAGGTAACGACTACCAAGCGACCATTATGTACATCGCTACCCCGGTGTTCTAGTGCGCACGTAGCACAACCTAACACAAAAGATGCCGAGCACGTTGCTCGCAGAACAACCTCTCATCAACAGATGAGAGGTTGTTCGTATGTCTGTTGCACCGTATGATAGAGATATTATTGGGGGAAATTGTTTTGGGAACCTATGATACACGCATTGATTGGACGCGCCGGATTACTCGCATTTGTTGGTGCATTGCTCATGCCGCTTGGGGCGTATGCGCAAGTCAATGAAGGAATTGGGGTGCGCATAACGCCAACCTTGATCGAAGAACGAGTGGAACCCGGCACCTCGGTTGCCGGTACGGTAACCGTCACCAACACCAGTGCGTTTGCCCAGGAATTCAATTTGGTGACGCGTAATGTGACTCATGTAGACACCGCAGGGCGTCCGACCTTTTCGCGTGAAGATGCGGATACGGAAGGTACCCTTGCGGCATGGATCACGTTGACCGAGCGATCGATCTCGCTTGCCTCGGGTGAGTCGGCTCGCGTGGGGTACACGGTGCTGGTGCCTGAGGATGCGCCGCCGGGAACGCACTTTGGCGGCGTGTTTGTCGACCGACGTGCGGATCGACTCGACACTTCCGGCGCGGGTGTGGGCTACATGGTCGGCGCACTGATGAGTATTCAGGCGGGCGGCGAGGTGGTAGAGCGCTTGCAGATACGCGAATTCTCAACCGACCGATCTCTCTACACCGCACCGGAACCTGAGTTTTTAGTTCGTATTGAGAATCAGGGTAATATCTACGAGGAAGTGCAAGGATTGGTCACGATCACGGACATGTTTGGCAATACTGTTGAGACGGTCACCCTCGACCCCTTCCGCGCGGTACCGGAATTTGAGCGAGAAACCCGTGTCCGGTGGGAGGGCGGGGGACTTCATATCGGGCGATACACCGCGCTTCTGAGTGTGGTACATGGGCAAGAGAGTCGTAAGACCGTCACGCGCGAGGTCTCGTTTTGGATCTTGCCCTTGGGACAGATCGGCGCAGTCTTGGCGGGGCTGATCGTCTTTTTGCTCGTCCTCTATATCATGGTACGCATGTATGTGCGCAAACAGTTGGCACAAGCGGGGTACCGAGCGACCGCGCGAGCGAAAAGCGGCTTTATGCAAAAGTTGTCAACCCTCCTTATTAGCTTCATTATTCTCGCGGTGCTTGCACTTGTCGGTGTCTTGCTGTTCTTTTCGTAGGATTGTGAGGTAATGAAGATGCGTATGCCATGCGACACTATCAGTATCATCAACATACCGAGACGGAAGGGAGCGCGATGCTCTTTTGGTTGGGTGGCTCCGTGGTCGTGCTGGCACTCGCCATGCTTACCTTGCTTTCCGTGACCGAAGTATCTACGATCAGGCAAGAGGCGCAGGTCGGTATGTACGCACAGGTGTCCGAGAACGAATTCAATACGCTTGCACGGGAGTTGATCGAAAAAGAGCGTGAACTACTGATCCGAGAACAAATGATAGCGAGTCGCGAAGCGGAATTGCGAGGGGGGATTGTGCAGAACCAGTCTGATCGGCAACTGCTGTATATGACCGTATTTGGGATCGTGCTCTTTTCGCTGGTGGTACTCAATTTTGTACTTGACATCCGCCGATCCCGTCAACCCCGACTTAAGACCATTGTAAAAGTATGATACGCACAACCATCATCGTACTTGTCGTCATACTGATAACCAGTGTCGGGGTGCACGCCTTTGACGGGGGAGTGCCTACCCGTGCATTTGGTTCGGCGCTTCAGTCGATCTCGTCGGCGTGGTCGAGCATTGTACAACGCGCGCAGGTGGGGCGATTAGTCGCAGGTAAGGGTTGTGAGTTCGGCGAAGTGGAGATCGAGATTGGGGAGCGCCGCTACTGCGTTGATCGGTTCGAGGCATCGTCATCATCCTCGTGTCCGCATCAAGATCCTTCGTCGGTCTTGGAGACCGAACTGAATCTTAGTGCACGAGGGTGTGAGGCGCAGAGTGTTGAGGGAGAGATGCCGTGGCGACATGTTTCTCAAACCCAAGCCGCAGTGGCGTGTCAAAACGCCGACAAAGAACTGATAACACCCGAGATGTGGTATCACGTTGCGCGCGATACGCCGCGTGACGTTTGTATACTTGAAGCGAACGCGATACACCTGACGGGTGCGCGTCCCGCGTGTGTGTCGGGCTACGGCGTCTACGATCTCGTTGGTAATGTATGGGAATGGGTCGATGGCGTGGTTGAAGATGGAATGTATGCCGATCGGGCGTTGCCCGACGCGGGTCATGTGGTGCGCGCGGACGACGCCGGTATACCCACACATACCACTTCGATGCGTGGAGAGCTCGGGGCGTATGAGCGATTTTGGCTTGAGCGCGATGGTGCGCGCGGGATCATGCGCGGCGGGTTTTTTAAGAGCGGGGAAGATGCGGGTGTGTACGCACTTCACGCGGGATCTCCACCGAGTTTTTCGAGTGCGGCGGTTGGCTTTCGGTGTATGCGACAACTATGATGTATGCTCTCTATCAACTGGTACGAGTTTCGCGACACTGCGCAGTGTCGTTGGTTGGTGTGGTCGCACTCATTGCGGTGTTTTATTTTGCATACGATACGTATCATGCGCATGCTGATCGTCTGTTATATGTGAGCGATCTTATTACCTCGTCGGCGCCCGGCGCTCCCGCTAACCACCGCTTTTTGTTCACAACTGTTAATGCGATTCCGCCATCCGGTTCGATCAGGATCGAATTTGGTGAAGATATGGTCATGCCGCCAACATTTGGTGTTGCCGACATTGATCTTATGGTTGCAACCAGTGCAACAACGTCGTTGTCATCATTTGTTCAGCGGCCATTGGCGACCGTCGCGGACGCAGTGAACGACGGTGTGACGTTGTCGCATGGCACCGATAGCTCGATCGTCATTACCCTTAACAGCACCACGGGTATAGAGGCGGGTGCGACGGTGCGTATACATTTTGGCACCAATGCAACCTTTCCCACGCAAGGTACCGAGCAGTTCATCAATCAAGAAAATCCCGGTCCGGTGGTGCACTATCTTTTTACGTATAACGCATCTAATCAGCAGATCGACTTTGGTCTGGCGGCGAACTATGTGATTCCGACCGTAACGGTTGGTGCGGATTTCTCAGATAACGAACCGCCAGTGTTATTTAATGTTAAACCCGAGTTGGATGAAATGCTTCCCGGTACCACGGAGTCGGTCGTATTTTCCTTCAATGCCGATGAGCCGGCGTTTTGTAAGTACTCGACTGTTGCGTCAACCAGCTACGCGGCAATGCCTTTTACCATGATCGGAGATTTCTCCGTTGAGCCAACCGAGTATCAATCGCAAGAAATATTTGTTGATGTAGAGCAAGAGTATGAGTTCTTTGTATTGTGTGAGGATGTGCGGGGCAACTTGCAGACCGAAGAGACGATCATACGTTTTTCCATCGGTGTGGTTCAGTTGGGTCCCGGACCGACCGGTTCGGAAGGCGACCTGACCTTTCTTGATCCGCCCGATCCGGACCCGAGCGGTCCTACAACAGGCTCGGGTAGCGCTTCCGGTTCGGGTAGCGGCTCGGGCAGTAGTGGTGCCGGCTCGGGCGGTGGTTCGGGCGGAGGAAGTGCGGGTGGGCAAGGTGACGTTGTCGGAGGCGGACCCGAGGGTGGACCATTTGTACCGCGGTCGAATATTACCGTGAGTGGCTTTGCCATACCAAACGCAGAGGTTCGTATATTGCGCGACGGGGTTGTTGCACAAAACGTACGCCCGGGAAGTGATGGATCATTCTCGGCGCGTATTACCGAGCTCGAGCGTGGTACGTACACTATTGGCATGTATGCAGTAGACCCTTTGGGACGCAATTCACGAACATACAGCACAACCATCGCCGTGCGTGCGGGAACTGAGAGTGCAATTAGTAACGTGGTCATTCCACCGACGGTCTCCGTTTCCGAAACCGAGGTTACACCGGGTGAGCCGATAGTCGTCTTTGGGTACGCACCACCAAACGCCACCGTGATCACGTATCTTCTTCGTGCGCAAGGACAACACCTCTCAAGCGCTGAGCAAACATCGACAACCGCGACGGCGGCGGGGGTGTGGCAACAAGAGCTTTCGACAACCGGTCTTGGTGTGGACACGTATCGCGTACAGGCGGTTGCGCGCATTGCATCACCTGCGGTTACGAGTGCGCACTCTCAGCCGGTCCTTGTCGGTCTCGGTCGACCGCCGGAAGGGGAGCTGTGTCCCCGGGCTGATATCAATAGTGATGGACGGGTCAATCTGACCGACTTCTCGATCCTTCTCTTTAATTGGGGTACGTCGGAGCCATCCGCAGATATCAATCTCGACGGCACGGTCGATATCACCGACTTCTCGATCCTGCTCTTTTGTTGGACGGGATAGTGTGTTGCTGATCTGTGCACAGCTTATCCACAAAACCAACATCGTCTGGCGCGGCCGCTTTGGGTATACTGTCGTGTACAGAGGAGTGGTATCTACAGCTGGGGGCTACAGGTACAAACAATCTCCGCAGAAGTTCGTTATCAACTACATAGCGCATTAGTTCACAACGGGTATGGCATCATTTATGGAAAAACTTAAAGGGAAGGGGGTAGCGGTCGAAGACGTCTCCGAGCACAAAGAGACTCCGGCACCGAATGCGCCTCCTGCGGAGATCGCATCGCATCATGCACTGCAATTACCCATTGATGTGTACCAAAGCGATAGCGAGATCGTTATCTTTGCCCAAATCGCGGGAGTAGACGTCGATTCATTGGATGTTGCCATTGGAGGTGAGCAAGACGTTATCGAGTTGAGCGGAAAATCCATGCGTCCTGACGAGCTGGTGGGCGATGCGCTTGACGGAGACTTTTCGCTCGAAGAGTGTGCGTGGGGAGACTTCTACCGCCAGATCATTCTACCGGAGCCTATTGAGCCGGAAGAAGCGGAGGCAAAAGAAAAAGATGGTGTGCTCGTCTTGATACTGCCACTGAAAGGACACCACAAGAATCTCTTTAAGATGAATGTAGTACGTGTTGATTAATGAGTATGGTTCATGTACCCGCATTTGGTGGTTTGCTTCGCATCGGCGGGTACGTCGCAGTTTGTGTTGCGACAACGGTCGCGTTTTTGGCTCCTGCAGCTTTTGCGAATGCGGCGAACCTCTCATTCTCTCCTGCAAGTGGTACGTACTCAACCGGGCAGACATTTACCGTCGGTGTTGCGGTGAACAGTGACGGCTCACAAGTGAACACCGCGCAAGGTGTCATTACCTTTAATCCGTCGGTCGTGACGGTCGTAAGTATTTCCCGTGACGGGTCGCCTCTTAACCTGTGGGTGGAAGAACCTTCTTTTTCAAATTCCGCGGGTACGATCACGTTCAGCGGTGGTGCCACAACGCCGCTCTCGGGCACGCGCAACATTTTCTCAATAACGTTTCGTGCCGTAGCGCAAGGAACCGCCAGTGTAGGTGCGCGTGATATCGACATTCTCGCCGGTGCCGGCCAAGATGTAACGGGCACGATCGGGAGTGGCTCGTATACTATTACTGCCGCCGCGGCACCAACTCCCACTCCCACTCCTCAACCTGCGCCGACATCACCCCCTGCAACCAGTGGCTTGGGTGGGTTGGGTGCCGGTATTACTCCTCAGGCTCCGAACAACATCAACTCCGCCACGCACGCAGAGTCGGATGAATGGTACGCCACGTCGACCGCGACTTTTTCGTGGTCAGTGCCCTCCGGCATTGTAAGTGTACGGACGCTTCTTGATGATCAGGCAACGTCAACTCCGACTGAAACGCAAACGCCGCCGATCGCAACGATCACGTATGAAGATATTGAAGATGGTATCTGGTATTTCCACTTAGCATTCGAAAATCGCAATGGCTGGGGCGAAGCGGCTCACCGACGTATCCAAATCGATACTGTGCCACCCGAAGCGTTTGATCTGCGGGTTGAAGGGGGTGACCTCTCCGCAGAGCTATTCTTCGAGACCGAGGATAGCGGGTCGGGGCTCGCTGAATATGTGATCGAGGTCAATGGTGTACAACGCGAGCGCATTACCCCGAACGATCTGGTGGATGGACAGTATACCCTGACGAATCTTACTCCCGGCGAAGCGACATTCACGGTGATCGCCATAGACCGTGCCGGCAATACGACTTCGGCAGAGGCGAGCGCATTGATCACCGGTGAGTTACCGAGTGCGACCCAGGGGTCGACCGAGTCGGTTTCGCCGTTTGGTCCGGTGTATTGGGTATCGCTTATTTTTGCGGCACTTCTTGCGATAGTAATCGGCATGCTCATTTTTGAACGCAGACGCTTTGCCGAAGAGAAAGATCGCATCAAGATCGAAGCGGTCGAAGCGGGGGAGCGTCTGGTGAGTATATTCGATGTTCTGCGAGAAGAACTTGAGGAAAAAATATTGACCCTCTCGCATAAGCCCAATATGACCGATACGGAGCGGCAGACCCTGCAGTCACTCAAAGAAGCACTCGATATCTCTGAAGAGTTGCTTGATAAAGAGATCGAAGACGTACGTAAATTGGTCAAATAGGCTCAGTGTCTGGTTGGCGCCGCCGTGTCCTTCCCGGGACACGGCGGCTTTGCGGTACTTGGCAGTAATACACACAATATAGTGGTTTTTTCGTGGAACAGAAACGATAAGCATGAGATACTTATGGAGTACGGGGATGGACGCGCTCAACGCATGTTGCAGCGGTCTCTTGCCGTAGTAGGGGAATGAGTATACTGCGCCATAGGCAACAATTTCGATGGACGATCGCGCTTGGCATCGGCACGCTTGTTTGTGCGGTGCTCGGTTTTTCGGCGTTGCTGTTTGCGGGTGTTGAAGAGCGAACGATCCATGTCTTCCCCAGCGGCGTTTCGGCATCACCTGATTGGGTAGGGCACGAACAATCTCTTCGGCAAGAACTTTCTCAACAAGCGGTTCTCGAAGATTTCTCCGATGATAATGCGGCGGTTATTCGATTTGAGGCAGTACAGGAAGAAGTGTTTACCGCAACGTCGGTACAGGATACAGTGTCGCCTGGTGAGGAGTTGTCTGAAGAAGATGTTCCGGAAGACCGGTTTCAGCCAACAGATGAAATAACTGATCAGGAGTACGAACGCGAAGACCCGCTTTCACGATTACGTGAGGGATCACCCATTGCGCACGTCATGGGCGTTGTCGGGCGGGCGATTGATCGTTGGTCCTTGACGCCGGTGTATGCACAAGAGGAAAGTGACAACGAGGCGGCTGACGAGTCGGCTTTCATACAGCATGAACATGTTCTCAATGATGAAGACGAATATCATACCGACGAGGAAGAGAATCTTGATGTTGAAGAAGTGCCTGCTGAAGAGATGCTGCCGGCACTCGAAGAGTCGGCAGACGAAGAGGTGCTATCCGATGTTGCGGAGATTGAAGAGTCTTCAGGTAGCGCGGATGCTGTGACCGAGGAGGAATCGTCTCCAGATCCGCAAGACGATACAGGTACTGACCAAACAGCGGCACCGTCTGAAGAGGTGTCGGGTGAGGTACGTCCGGCTGAAGGTCCTCCCGTTGAGGCAGACAGTGCACCCACTGTCGCTCGTGACGCAGATGATGAGCGCGCTGATGAAGACGATCGCGAAGAGGAAGTGGCAATTGAAGACGTGTTGCTATCAGACGACTCGGAAGTATCTACTACCACCACGGACGATGTAGAACAAACCACAAGTGATGCAATGGTTCCGAAAGATGCCTTGCCCGGTCTGTCATCTGATGATGTGGGGGTTAGTGATAGTGCGCCCCGCTCGGCGGATACTGAGTTCTCGCGCATTTGTGAGGTGCGCGGTGATCCGTGTCACATCCTTACGTTTGATGGCTTCTCGATCGGTGCGGGTATGCCGCTTAGTACGCTAAAAAACATGCAATTGAAGTTGTCGCTTGCGGCATTTAGCGAAGGAGACACGTATCAAGATGACAAGGTGTACATTCGCTATCTGCACCGAGGGCAGTGGTTCTTGGCGGGCGAGTTGACCATTGCAGGGGAACTTTCCAATCGAACCAATGGCGGACATTTTCGTTACGACCTTCCTGAAATGCGCTCGTGGAGCGATCTCGATGCGCTAACTGTTGAGATCGAGTATGTACGTAATGGTACCGCGCGTACCGAATTGTTTGTTGATGGTGTATGGCTTGATGCGGTGTTTACCGCAGAGGTTGATCCGGAACTCGATGCACCAAACGTACAGACCGAACTGCAGGCTCTGGAACAGTCTGCGCGCAACGACATATTGCTTCTTGAAGAAAGTGACGAACTCATTCACTTTGTTCACGAGGGAGCGGGCGAAGCACTACGACTCCGAGCAGATGCACCTCGATACGAGCGCCCGGGCACCACCCATTCGTATGTAAGTGTAACGAATGAAGGGTCGAGAGAAGCATCGTTCCGTCTGCATGCGCATTTTCCACGAGAGCACGGCGAAGTCGTATCATTCTCACAGCGCATGGCAAATGTGCCAATTACCGTCGAGACACCGCAGTACGGAGACCTTGCGCAATTCTGTGATGCGGGCTGGGAGCCGGTTGGGACAGCGACAGAACATGAGGAAGAGCATATACACGTCGATGATGAAGAAGGTGTGTTTCCGACCGATGAAGAGATCGAGGTGTTCGATGCGGTGACTGCTACATCCGGAACAGGTACTGTTCCTTTCGATGACGATGATGCGCATATGACAGCGTATCTGTGTCAAGATACCGGCGAGATACGCTCATGCGATGCAATCAACACAGATGGCACCAATTGTATTTTGGAAGGACAGTTCATTGGTGGCGCAGAAGATATCGAGTATCGAAGTGCATGGCAACCACACGCGTTGCGTACTGGTGTCGACGGTGCGCACAGTCAAACACTCTTCGATCGACTCAGGACACTATTCGGTTTCGAACACACCAAAGAGCGCGCAGAGCTTCCGCGGCGCTTTGCACGCATGCAGAGTACAGAGGACGAGTATCGTGTTATGCCGGGTCAAACGCTGTACTTCAAGCTTGCACTTGAGTATCCGATTCTCTCCAGAGGCGAGTTTGTTTTGGAGGTGGAGCAAGAAGGTGAAACACTCGATATGCTTTCTATGGATTGGCAGAGCGATTGGCACTATCGCGTACCGATCGAGTTGGGTGCCTATGCCGACATGCCTCGTGCACCTCTGGTGCTTTTGCAAGAAGACGCGCCGCATTTTTTCGAGCATCGCTCGGTAGATAGTGACGAGCTACTGGTGCTTGATGGAAGCGGTGTTGACGTCGTGCCACATGTGATCGAGTACGATGCAGATGAAGAGCTGTCGCTTACCCTTGATATGACGCGTGCCTCCACGACCGAGCGCGTGTATCTCTACTATGGTAGGGAATCGGCTCCGCGAGCTGTCCACGATCTTTCCGAAACAACCGAGCTATCGGCTGAAGAAGCATCGGCGCAAGATAGCGAATTCAAGGATGAACAAGAATCAATATCAGAACCGGGACAATTTGTGTTGGGTGAATCAACGACGACGGAGTCTCTTCCGGAGATGTCAGAAGTATTTGGCGAAGAGAGTAACGAGGTTACAGAAGATGTGGAAGTGCATACAGAAGAGGCTGCTGAAACAGAAGAGGCTGTAACAGAAAGTGTCGAAGATGATACGAAAGAAGACGCTGAAACGTATGGTGGTTTTGATGCCGCCGCTGACGCAGTGCGTATCTTGCCCCCTGAAGAGGCGGTCGACCGGTTCTCGGCGATACATAAACTGCGTGACGATCGACGTTCGGTGCGCACACTTGAACAGACACGGTTTGACTTCTCGTACCTCTCGCAGAAGGAAGAGTATCGCAGTGATAATTTCGTGCGCATACCGGAAGACGACTCCTTCTCTATTGAGCGCGTCGAGCTGGTGCATGTGTCCGGAAAAAAAGTCGAGTCGCTCTCATTTGCGCAGTACCCCGACGCTCGTTGGTCGCTTTCGCTTGATGTCGATGTGCAACAGTTCAAGCCCGGTAAATACATGCTGACCGTCGAATCTGAAGAAGATGGTGAACTGTATGTCGATACGCAACCACTGTACTTTGGAGTACTTGCACTCAACACAACGCGGTCAGTCTATCGACCGCATGACGAGGTGGAAATCCATATGGCGGCGCTGACCGAGCAAGGACATACCATCTGTCGTGCCGATCTCGGTCTGTTCATCACAGACCCCGACGGACTGGTCCAGGAAGTGGCGGTCACTGCCTCGCAAGAGTGCGATGGTGATACGGTCATTGAGGAGCCGGACTACTGGGCGACGTATACGGTCGGTGAGTCGGGGACCTACACCATACGCATGGTACATTACCGTAACGATGGGTCGGTATTGCGCGAGATCCATGATGCATTTGAGGTGCGTGATGAGGTGCCCTATACCATTGAACGCGAGGGTCCGACGCGTATTTATCCGCTTGCGCCGTATCGCATGACCTTGCGCGTGACTGCACATGAGCCGCTTGACAGTGTGCTGGAAGAGATCGTGCCGGGCGGATTTCTATTTCTTGACCGGGGAGATGGTGAAGCGGGATTCATTGGCGATCATAAGACGCTTTCGTGGCACGTCGAACTTGAGCCGGGTGAAACGGCTGAGTTTACGTATGAATTTGATGCGCCTAATCGAAGCCCCTATCTGTATTTATTAGGACCGGCGAGCATTGATGGCGACCCGGCATTTACCGAAGCGCGCCTGTGGCAAATCGCGTCCGACGCCCTCCCGATGTCTGCAGGTGTTGCATTCTTGACCGCAACCAGCACCACCGACGGTGCCAACCTCAACGTCGACACCCCGGTCGCACTCCTGTGGTCGGAGCATGAGGTTGACGATGCGCACTACACGTACTCGGAATCCGTGAATCCGGAGCGACTTACGGTGACAAGCGCGGGTGACTACCTTGTTGCGCTTACGTTACCGGTTGCACGCATTGACGGCAACAATAGGCGCACTCGTATACAAAGCGAAGTGCACGTCAATGGTGTTGCGGTATCGGGGGCACTCGGTCGTTCTTCGTACATCCGCAATGGGACCAACCACACCCATTCAAGTAACCACGTGCATGTACTCCTACGTGA
>PWVU01000117.1 GCA_003561715.1 Candidatus Kaiserbacteria bacterium
TGCCAAACAAAAATATGGTGAGTTGGTTTGAGATTTATGTCGATGACATGGACCGGGCAAAGACGTTTTATGAGACGGTGTTGGGTTGCGAGCTTACAGCGATGCCGATGGATGAGGATATGTGTATGACCATGATGGCGTTCCCGTGGACCGAGGATGGGGCGGGGGCGGCAGGTGCCTTGGTAAAAAGCGATATGCGCAAACCGAGTGCGGAGGGCACGGCAATCTACTTTGATTCTGAAGATTGCGACACCGAGCTTGCGCGTGTTGAGAGCGCAGGCGGCGCAATTGTTTTGCCCAAAACTGCCGCGGGCGAGTACGGCTTCTTCTGTATGTTTTCAGATACGGAGGGGAATACTGTCGGGTTTTTCTCAAAGGAATAGCTTAGAGCATGTTGAAAGCTCCGCCTACTTTGTTTCCGCCAGCCGGCGGATTAGTCATTCACATCTTCACCGTATGTGTAATACGCCTCAGATTTTCATTCCTCGGCTTCTTTACAGGAACAGTCCACTCATTGGATCTTTTATTTCGCTTCTCTCATAAAAGCTCTCAATGAGCCTTGCGAAGCTCCAGGTATTCGCTTCTCACGCGTATCTGGAGCTTTCAGACACGCTCTAAGTAGCAAATAGAAACTGCGTCACAGTAAAGAGACACGCGAGCGGATGCAAACGTGCCTCTTTGAATTGTGATCAATACAGTGCGTTGTTGTTCGCACCATTTACAATCGATTTGAAAACCGTAGCAGACGTCATCCGTCTACGAAGATGAAATACTGAACGAACTTTTTATTTTTTAGTTTCTTGAAAGAACACCCAGGTGGAATTGAATTCGCTCCACCAATTTCTCTCCTTGCCAGCATCAATGCAAATCAACCTGTAGCCATGTGGACTCCAGTAGAGGTAAAATCTCCCCGGGGTTAATGATGGAATTGTAGGAGATGAAATGCGAGGCATCGCAATCATCAACACCTCGTCAGGCTTCAAGAGGTCCGGATGCTGGAGCGCTAATCCCATCGCCAGCTCGATCGCCAATCGCGAGTCGGTGCGTTCAAGACCAAAGGAGCGCGCTTTTTGCATAACCTCATCGGTACTTCTATTGTTTCTCAACCCAAGTGCTTCAGGGTGGAGTCGAAACGCTTTGTATTGTAGAGGCTTTGGCCGGCGCCTAAAGCCGAGCTTTTTGACAAACGGCGCAGTTAACGAATCGATAAGAACCCCGCTCTTCTTCAGAGCAACCCAAGCGCTCGCGGTGTCGTTGTTTCCGATGACAAGCTCTCGCCAAATTTCCATTTCCGCCATCCTTCACATATCCTGTGATCGTGATTGACCACAGTCAATACGCAACACATATTGCTTATTGACTGTGGTCAAAGATGCATAAGAACAAACCCGATCGCTAGAAAAGCACAGTACTGCATTTTTTACAATGCATCACCCAAATTTATGAAGTAATATATACTGTTAATCAATACGTTCACAAGTTAAGTTACTAACCTTTTGCTATACTTTCTCAATGACCACGTACGTTGCGCTGTTGCGCGGGATCAATGTTGGGGGAAATAACAAAGTCGAGATGGCGCGCTTAAAGACGGAGGTTGAAGCGTTGGGCTATACGCAAGTCGCTACGTATATAAATAGTGGGAATGTGGTCTTTGCAACTAAAGAAACCGACATCGCGAAGATCGCAAAGAAGATCGAGCGCGTGATCGAAAAGACATTTCATCTCAGTATTTCGGTTGTGGTGCGTTCGCATGCACAGATCAAAAAAGTGTGCACGGCAATTCCCGACGAATGGCAGAATAATGCTGAGCAAAAAACCGACGTGATGTTTTTATGGGAGGCGTACGATAGCAAGAAAAGTCTCTCGCTCGTAACAATCAATCCTGACGTTGACACGGTGAAATATGTTGCGGGTGCTATTGTCTGGCATCTCAAAAAATCCGACTACAACAAAAGCGGCATGCACGACATCATTGGTACTGAGCTGTACAAGCATGTGACGGTCCGTAATGTGAATACGGTCCGCAAGCTCAAAGGCATGATGGAGCAATCAGAATAATCAGATTAAAAAAAGCACACGATGAGGGTTGTGTACTATAAGCGGAGCATGATTGGACGAAATGGAGATGTGTGGTACGGTTCAGAGCATACTAGAGTAATCTCTCAACTATAGCGTATGTATTTCAAAACCACGCAGTTCTCATTATTTGCCGCCCTGAGTATGGTGCTCGGCATGGCGCTATTGGCGTTTATTGTGGCACTTGCGCCACATGTGCTTCTCGCGCAGGATCGCGCTGAAAGAGGTGAGGCTGACCGAACAGATTCTGCTGAAGCAAGTCGTGCAACGGCGGCGAGTCCTGATGAGCCGAATGTGTGCGATGGCGTGACGTGCCCGGACGGTAGCTGCGCCGCCACGAGAGACGAGTGTGTTGCCGAGGCAACCATTAGTCCTGATGTATACGCGGACACTGAACGTGAGGACCGTGCCGTGAGCGAAGGTCGAGACCTTGATAGCGATGGCGATACGGTACTCGATCTTGATGAAGGTGTTCGTGTTCCTCCGACCGATACTGATGGCGACGGCGTACCGGACTTTCGTGATACGGATAGCGACGGGGATGGTATCCCAGATCGTGCGGGAACGCACAATTCATCGCGCTCCAATGAGACAGAAGGAAGAGCTATGGGCGATGCTGTTGGCAATGACGATGAGATCGAAGAAGATGATGACGATATACGCCCGGCACAGGATTACAATTCAACGCGAAGCAATCGTCGAAAGAATGTCTTTGATGATGGCAGCGATACCGATCGGCCCGAGGGAGTGATGCGAGCGGGCGCATTCATAAAAATTGATGGCGTTGAAGGCGAAAGTACTACAAGAGCCGGTGTGGACGGGGAGGTAGTGTGTTGGGGACGTGCGGAATCAGCCGACGGTACGGAATATCGGTGGGGACGCGGGCTTTGTGTTGCGCTTGAGGCAACTGAGCGAGCTGAAGCAAGTGAGACTGCCCGAACACGCATTGCGGCGCTTCAAGTGCGTGGTGACGAGGTGCGCGCATGGAGCGAAGAAGAGCGCTCTGCGTGGCGTGTGTATCGTGCCGAGCAGGCTACCTCCACTCGTGAAGAGCGTGTGGCCGAGCATGTGATCGAGCGCACACTTGCTGACGAGCGTATTCGTGAGGTGCGCACGGACGACGAAGGAGTGGAGATGCGCTACCGAGCACAATTGCGTCTCTTGGGATTCATCCCGATGGAGCGCGAGGTAGCGGCGCGTGCTGAAGCCGATGGCGAGATCTCGATCGACTACCCATGGTACAGCTTCTTGGCGACCAAGCCTGATCGTACTCGTATCCAAAACTTCCTGCGCGACACCATGGATATTCTCGTCCTTGTCCCCGGCCGCGCGGGGTAGTGTAGCTGCTTCTTGAACATAGAGAAGAATCGTAAGACACATAGCGGTGAATGTCTCTTATGAACTGAGCATATGTTCTGTGTTATAGTCACCGTATGCCCCCGCGCTACGAATACTCCCGCTCTGCGATACAGGAGCGCATCGACGAGCTCACCGGTCTGCAAGCGCCGTTTGGTCTGACCGTGCGCTACGCGATGAAAGCCAATCCGCATTCGGCGATCATTGCGATGATGCATGAGGGTGGGGTGCATTTTGACGCAAGCTCAAGCTATGAGGCGAGCGAGCTACTTGCGGCAGGTATTCCCGGCGCACACATCTCGCTTTCGTCCCAGCAGTCGCCACACATTTTTCCCGAGCTTCTCTCGAAGGGTGTGCAGTTTGTTGCGACATCGCTTCATCAGCTTGATCAGTTCTTACAAGAGAAGTATCGACCGAGCGAGGTTGCGCTTCGCATCAATCCCGACATGGGGCAGGGACAAATCAAACGCCTCTCGACCGGTGGGCGGTCGGCGAGCTTCGGTATTTGGCATGAGTATATTCCCGAGTGTTTAAAGCGGTGCTCGGATGCGGGTGTGCGTGTGACACGCTTGCACATCCATGTAGGCTCGGGTGCCGATCCTTCGATATGGGGTGAGGTGATGGATCGTGCGCTTTCGGTCGTGCGACTTTTGCCGGACGTGACCACGCTCGATATCGGCGGGGGCTACAAGGTCGCGCGTGTGGAAGGCGAGCGGGAAGCCGATATGCCGGCGATCATGGCGGCATTCTTCGAGAAGCTCACCGCCTTTGCGAGTGAGACAGGGCGGGAGCTTCACCTTGAGATCGAGCCGGGGACGTACTTCATTGCGCATGCGGGTACTCTGGTCGCAGAGGTTGACGACGTTGTCGATACCGGTGCCGAGGGCTACACGTTCTTGCGCCTCAATACCGGCATGAATGATTTTTTGCGCAGTACTTTGTACGGTGCGCGCCATCGCATTGAGGTGATGAATGACGCGACTGAGACCGCCGAGTATGTGGTCGTGGGGCACAACTGCGAATCAGGTGATATTTTCACCCCCGCTCATGGGAATCCCGAGGAGATCGAAACGGTCACCCTTAAGCTAGCGCAGATAGGACACGAGGTGCGCATCTATGACACGGGTGCTTACTGTGCCAGTATGCGGGCTCGTGGCTACAATTCATTTCCCGATGCTACTGAAGTGATGGTTGACTAGTGTGGATGGTGTCTACTTCGTATTTCATAAATGTAATCAAAGAAATATGCATAGCACGCTCGTCTACTCATTTCGAACAAACAAAGATGTAGATCTGTTTCGTAATGCGGGAATCGGGGTGTTTGAATTTGGAAAACTAAAAGAAGATTTACTGATATTTTGTGAGATGATCAAGCAAATTCATCCTACGCGCATTATTGGGATTTCAGCCGTTGTTGGTGAGAGTCGGTTTGAGACAGAGGCTGTAAATGTATTTGGAAAACACGGTACAGTAAACATGGGTGGGAGAGATAGATATCAATTGCATGTCCCCACAGAAAAACCGTTTGCGACGTCGAAAAAACCTACTACTTCTTTCTGTAATTGGACTATGTACAAGTTATCCGAGGTGGTTGAGGGCTCATCTGCAAACGTAACATTCTTACATTATACCAAAGCAGATCTGCCTCTCGTGCTTGAATATTTGCAATCTGCTTCTATGCACAGAGTGTGAAGACGTGATAATGTGATACGTACCATCATTAATGTGCTGAAAGTATGAATGAATCATATAAAAAGTTCGAGCCTAACAAAGGGTCTTTAACCAATCATCCTCAATCATCGCCCGAAATGAATACTGTCGAAGCGGGTGACCGTGTGTCTGAAGATCTTCACTCACCGTTTGGTATCGTAACTGCAGAGAAATTTTCAGCGTATTCCTGTAAGGAGGGTAATGTGCGAAATCCGGAGCAGGTCGAGATGATGCAACGAGCGTTACAGTATATTGAACGAGAGGCGGTAAAAAATTTCTCGATATTTGAATCTACGCTCTACCCCAGGGTCGCATTTTCCAACACGACACTAACAATAAGTCCGGAAACAGTAACAGAAATTCTTGGAGCTGTTTCCGATCAACCCCTTCGAAAGGCTGATAGTGATCATGTGGAATCGGTGAGTATTCCGGAAGTAGAACATGTCGAACCAAAGCGAATCACCTACGCTCTCTTTACGGCGTTTGGGCTACCTCCTGACGGACACGCGTTTACGGTGCAAGATGTTGCGATTGATCGTTTTATGCGACTCTTGCCGCAAGTTGCGGGCGCCATGGGACGCGGCGAGAATCCTCCTGAAATCACAATTCATATGCTTGGGGCGCCTACGGGGTATGGGGGCAACGTGACGCCTGGATGGCTCAACGCCTTGGATGAAGAGGGTATAGATGCTCACGGTTCATTGTACGCCGAGTTCTTGAATGCGGAACTTCCTAATACGGGGGATGTTCGAACTGTTCTTCAAGGGGTTTCTAAAGGGGCTGTGGTGGCGAATGCAACCTATTTGCATTTGTCTGAGGATATTCGAAACGGACTTGATGACAGTCATGCGGCCCAGCTATTACTTGATAATCCTTCGGGGGATCACGCGACCGGACGAGGTGAGGATTCGAGAAGAATTCTAATCGGTTGGTGTAAGGAAGTCTTTACACTGCTTTTTTTGAATAAAGAAAGTTCGCTAAAGGGAATAATGAAACATCAGAAGTCCTTTCTGAACTATCTTGAGCAACAAACCGGAGTGCCCCAAGATGAACTGTTTTCAGAGCAACATCTTAAAAAATTACAAGCCACCTGGAAAGAGCTGAATATACTTCTTGATGGCGTTCCGGTTGACGAGGAGGTTCGGACTTTCATACGTCGATCCGCATACGATCCTCTTTCGGTGAGCAAAGAAAAGCTACAGGAGATATTGCGTAAGGTGGAAGAGAGCGAAGAAGGTACAGTGGTTCGATATGGAGGATATGGGAAAGTGAGTGAAACGCCAGTGGTTCATGATCCCGCACAGATGCATTTCTTTTTTTACGAGAATTTCCGACGTTGGGCTGAAATTCTTTCCCACTTGAAGCGAATTGAAAATACTGAGTAATTGTAATTGAAAACTCGTTGCAGTAATCTTGCCTGTATGCTCCGAGATATTATTTTCTTCTCTCTGGTAACCGCTGTGCTGTTTCTTATTCACGCAACCGTGTATGGTGTTTCTGCGCGGGCGTTCATCTACGAATTGTCGTACTGGTATCTTTGGCTGCTTGTGCCGTCGGTGGCATTCGTTGCGGCGTTTTTTGCGGTAAAGAAAAGCCATCATTATTTTTTTGCGTATTTTTTCATACTCATTGCGAGCTGGGTGGGTACGGTTTTTATACTTCTGTGTGCCAGCCTTATATATGAAATGATACGTCTCATTGGTGGCGATCAGCCCGTCATGCTTGCGGTGTTGTTGGCGGTAGCGGTGGCGCTTTCACTCTATGCGCTTTGGAATGGGTATCGAGTTGTGGTGCGCTCGTATCGAATTGTGCTCCCAAACCTTACTCAGCCAAAACGCGTGATCCACTTGTCTGATCTCCATATCGGAGTGGTCCGGCAAAGTGGATACCTGGAGCGTGTGGTCAAAAAGTGCAATGAATTGAAGCCCGACGTGGTGCTGATCTCCGGGGATCTTTTTGATGGTTCGGTCCCGACGTATGAAGACATGCTGCATCCGCTCGATGTGCTCATGGCACCGTGCTACTTGTCGCACGGCAATCATGAGCTGTATGAGGGATTTGATCGGGTGCGAGAGATCATATCGAGCACGAAGGTCGTCCTGCTCGAAGATCGCATGGTTGACGTTGGCGACGTGTCCATTATAGGGGTGACCTATCGACAAAATGCGAGCGAATCCATGCTTGGCGAGGTATTGGACTCGCTCTCACTGGATCACACGCTGAATCACTCACTGGATCACTCAAAAACGACGATCCTCCTCAGTCATGAACCGACCCAGTGGGACGATGCGCGCCGGCGCGGAATCGATTTGATGCTCTCCGGACACACGCACAACGGACAGATCGTCCCGTTCAATTTGCTTATAAAAATATTTTACCCGTATACGGTGGGGTTGTATGAAAAAGACTCGCACTACCTCCATGTGTCGCCGGGTACCGGGACGTGGGGCCCGCCCATGCGGTTTGGATCTCATAATCAGATCACGCTGTTGGATTTGGTGCCGGCGGAAGTCCACAATGATATCCAGCCAAGTGCCTCCTGATCGAAGACAGATTGTGACGTGATACAATTCGGCATATCGGCATATTAAACGGCAATTTGTTCACATCATGACCACAAAAAACTCATCGACCGACGTTGACACCCTTGCAAAAAAGATATGGGACTATCACCTCATGCATCATGAGCTGGTGCATGCTGATTGTATCTTTGTGTTGTGTAGTAGTGACACAAGGGTCGCAGAGCGCGCGGCGGAGGTGTATCGGGAAGGGTGGGCGCCGCATATACTTTTTACCGGTGGGTTTGGCAGAATATCCCAAGACACATTTGCACGACCTGAGGCGGAGATGTTTGCGGAAGTGGCGCTTGCGCAGGGTGTGCCCCCGGAAGCAATACTTATTGAAA
>PWVU01000124.1 GCA_003561715.1 Candidatus Kaiserbacteria bacterium
AGGCGGTATTCACATCAACGGCATTGAATCATTCTGGTCATTCACTAAACGACGATTGCGTAAGTTCAACGGACTTTCCAAACATACGTTCGACCTGCATCTCAAAGAGCGCGAGTGGAGATGGAAGAAGAAGTCTGCGCAACTGATGACCGAATTGTCCGATATCTTGAGAAAGTATGATAGAATGTAGGGGAAAAGTGCTAGTCTAGAGCCTTGTAAATTAGGCACCCAGACAGTGTGGCGCTCGTCAGGTCGTCGCACGATAATTCTCCTACACCTCGATTCCGGATAGGGGTGAAGCAATCTGTCCGGGTTTCCAGTGTTTGGTTTCTGGGCAGGCGAACAAAGCTTACTTAGCCCTTAGCGAAAGGGTCGGTGCCAATTTCTCGATCGACATGACCCGAAAAGAAGCAACTTGACAGGATTTAGTGGTTGCGTAAAGACTGAGGTCTTTTTGTTTACTGCTGAATTCCGCGGGGCTGGTGTCGGAGCCAGCCCTTTTTTATTGGGGCTCTGCAACGACATCTAGTAGAGTTAATAGTTGCACGTAACTTTGCAACTCCAGCTACACCATCACCACCAACGTAATGATAAACACTGCATAGAGCGCAAACATCACCAACGCCTCGCCTTTCGTTATACGATGCCCGGTGCGGGCAAACCAGAAGAAGAGTACGGCCGCCGCGACAAGGAACATGCGGGCGATCAGGGGCAATTCCATGCTTGCGGTTTGAATCGGTGCAATCACCGCAACAATGCCCAAAACCAATGTGGAGGGCACAATGACGGCACCCATCAGATTGCCGATCACTATGCCCGCCTCACCGCGACGCGCGGATATAACCGCAAAATACAGCTCCGGAAGTGCGCCCGAAAGCCCAAGCACGACAAGCCCCATAAAGACCAACGGCAGGGAGAAGACCTCGGCAAACTGGGTTGCCGCCATCACAATGCCTTGCGCCGAGAGCGCCAAAAGTGTCATACCGATCAACACTTTCCATAATTCTTTGAATGCCGATTCGCGGGTTTGCGGTACGCTTTTTGATTCCGCCTCATAGGGTTTTGAGAAATGATCGTCCTGGGTAAAGAGCCACAGTACGTACGCAATAAAGGCAACGATAAGAATGACACCATCGGCGCGCGACAGCTCGCCATCCACAAGCATGATGATCGGAAGTGTTGCCGCCATCATGGTGACGAGCGTCGTTTTGCGTACCGAAGCGCTATCCAAGACGATCGCGCGCCCCGCTGAGAACAGAACTGCAAGCGCAACCCCGAGCGTCAGCGCCGCCATATTGTTGCCCATAATGTCGCCAAACGAGAGATCGGGCACGCCCTTGAGCGCCGAGGTCACCCCCACAAAGAGATTGGGCACCGAGGCGGCGAACGCCATCACCGTAAAAGCGACCAAGAACTCTTTCACCCGCAAGTAGCGTGAGAGTTGCAACAAGCCCGTCACCAACAGCTCGCCTGCGATAACAAGCATGGTGATCGAGCCGAGCAAAATACCGCCACTGATAAGCCATTCCATGCGTTCAAAAGTGTAGCAAAATTATCGATGCCATGTGCTCGGGTAATACACAGGGTCAGTGGGGGAAGTATTGTGGAGCAACAGTGTCTGTTAGCACACCGAATCGGTGCAAGTGGCACGCCCTTCCGCTTCCCAAGCGAGAATACCGTGCTCAAGCTCCACAACATCAGTAAAGCCCAAAGAGCGCATAAGCGCGGCTGTCTGCCCGGTGCGGTTGCCACTGCGGCAGTAGATCGCGTACGGTGCATCTCGATCGAGTGCGGCAATGCGCGCTGGAAAATCTTCTTGGTAGAAATCTATGTTCGTCGCTCCTTTAAGATGCCCTTCAGCAAACTCCTCAGGGGTGCGAATATCAATAAGCATGCGCTCGGGTGCGGCGAGTGCGCCGGCGAATTGTGACGGGTTCATAGCACGTGTTGCGGGTTGTTGCTCGGTTGCTTGCGCGGGCTCTGCATCTGGCTGTGCATAGAGTACTGCGCCTGCAATAAGTGCGATACCACATACGATCGCTGTGCCGAGTACGAGTAGATTTGTCTGCATCTTTTCAATCCTACCACACCACTGCGCGTACGGTAATGGTACGCAATGGGATATCTTACTGAGAGGATATGAGCCATATCAGTAGAGCAAAAGAACCCCACCAACCTGCAAAGGAGATCATAAAACTCACAATGATCTTTCTCTGCAAGGAGCGGGGAAGAAGGTTGCGCGATTTGCCTTCCCGCTCTTGCGCAAGCAAAAACGGACTCACCACAAAAGAAAGAAACAGTCCGTTGAGGATGAGTATGATCATGATCGCCCCGAATATCGGGGCATACACAACAGGCAGATCGTACGTTGTGAACGTGAACATTCCGCCGAGCGCCACCAAAAGGGTACCGAGCCAAATGAGTGGCTTGGTCACCTTATGGGTGCGCGTGGTGGCCTCTGTCCAGTAGGGTGAATGACGTCCAAGAAATCCGTGGAGGTCAATTACCGTGACAGCTCCCAGTCCGACAACATACCCCGCAAAGAGTATGAACAGTGAGGCAAATGGCATGAGACTCTGAAGTATGCTATCGTCCATACGTGTGTGTACAATACAGTATACTCCGCAAGATACATTTTCGGTAACAATAACGCACTTCATTGATAGCATTAGCACTAAGGTATGCAAACAAACACGATTCGATCCTTTCGAAATACAAAGATCGTTGCATCGCTTGGGCCGGCTTCCGACTCGGAACGTACACTCGCCGGCATGCTTCGCGCGGGCATGAATGTGGCTCGGTTCAATTTCTCACATGGCACACACGAAGAACACGGTGACCGCATGACACGTCTGCGCGAGGTGTCTGCAAAGGTCAAGATTCCGGTTGCACTACTGCAAGACTTGGGAGGGCCTAAAATACGCATAGGCGACTTTACTACACCTACCGTCAAACTCGTGCGTGGCAAGCGCTTCGTCATTACCACCGATCGAATAGAGGGTACGGTGGAGCGTGTTTCGATCAACTATAAAAAATTGCCGCGCGAGGTGGGACCGGGCGCATCTATATTGCTCAATGATGGCAAAGTGCATGTGCGCGTGACGCATACAACGGCAACAGATATTGTGTGCACGGTCGTTATTGGTGGTACGATCCGTGGACGGCGCGGTGTGAATGTTCCGGGAGCAATGTTGTCGATCAGTGCCATTACGCCAAAAGACAAAAAAGATCTTATCTTTGGTCTTTCGCAGGGTGTACATTTCGTAACCCTTTCATTCGTACGCACAGCGCAAGAAGTACATAAACTGCGTTCACTGCTTGGTGAGCACAAAGATCGTGTCGGTATCGTCGCAAAGATCGAGACGAGAGAAGCAGTTGAAAATCTCGATGCGATCATTGCCGCCGCTGACGCAGTGATGGTTGCTCGGGGCGACTTGGCGGTCGAAATTCCGCGCGAAGAAGTGCCGCTGGTACAAAAAAAGATCATTCGCGCATGCAATGCGGCAGGGAAGCCGGTGATCACCGCAACACAAATGCTTGATTCGATGCGTGAAAATGAAGCACCGACGCGCGCGGAAGTGAACGATGTGGCAAACGCGATCTTTGATGGGAGTGATGCGGTCATGCTCTCGGATGAGACAACCATTGGATTGCATCCTGAAGCGGCAGTGCGCACCCTGGACGCCATTGCGCGCGCCGTCGAGCGGGAGGGCGGGGAGTATCGAACACGTACACCCGAGACCTGGCACGAGGATGCCATTGCTCCCTCAATAGCGCTTTCGGTTGCGCGCAAAGCCCGTGAACTCAACACGCATGCAGTTGTTGCACTTACCGAAACCGGAACGACCGCACGCCTTATCGCACGCCATCGCATCGAGCAACCCATTTTGGTACTTACGCCACGCGAAGCAACGTTCCATCAAACGCTTCTTGTATATGGCTGTATGCCGGTATTGGTTGCACCGATCACGTCTTTTTCAGATGCCCTGAAAGAGTCACGGGCACAATTGAAACGTCTTCGTTTTGCAGGCAAGAGCGACCGCTTCGTGCTCGGTGCCGGCATGCCATTTCGACAATCCGGGACAACGAATATGCTGATTGTGGAAAAAGTGTAATGTGATCGTTAGGCAACTCGTTTTTGTATGCATGAATCACTTCTATCCCATAACTCTTTAAACAACAGAGGAGTCCATCCCGAACCGGGTAATACGTCAAGCGAGAGATCGAGTCTGGAAGAAATGGATGCATTTGTTGGAGAAAAGGTTTCAGATCTCTGCCCACGAAGATATCCAGATGGCGACGATCCGGTTTCTCGCGCAATGAATATACGTGACGTGGAAATTGACACATTTGTTGCCGAAGCCATTGAAGCGACTACGGACGACCCGTATCTAAGAAAGATGTTGCATGAAGCAATTGCAAAGATCGATCTTAATAACAAGATTCCAAGCTTTTTAGAAGAGCATGCACGAGTTTCTCTTGTGTCCTCACGTAGTACGGATGAACACCATAATGATCCAAATCCTGAGAATACATAAATTTGAGCTATGCAACAATTGATGAAGCCGGGTTAGCTTGCGGATTTGGCAGGTAGTATGTACGTGTTAGGGTAAACACGTGTGTGTGATTGCCATAAGACACGACACATGCTTGACATATTGAGGTACATCTATATATTAGTCTGAGGTAGAAGTTCTCTCGTTGTACTTATTAGTAGCAGTTACAATACATATGAATACACACGCCATTTCTTATGCGCGTGCAGGAGGTGTCGTAGCAGTTGTTGCTATCGCAATAGCCGCCCTTTCAGCACCATTTTTTGCATCAGCGCATTCATATTATCATCATCGCCCAATGCCACAAATAGAAGCATGGGCAAACGGTGGAGGAGTTACTTTTGAAGGCTTCCACGTGCATGCAAGCAATCATCTGTGGACGCAAACATGGGTTCGCGAGACTTCACATGTTTCGAAACATGGTCAATCATATGAGCGCGCAGCGCATGCTGAAGCAGCTCAGACTACCCATATCTCTGGGAAAAATGTACGAGCTCATTTCGGTGGCATATCGGTTGGAGCGTACCTCTACTAAGCAGAGTTCCCAAAACGCCAATGCACACACTCCCAATCCAGAGTATTGGGAGTGTGTGCCGTTTCTGGTGCATCGCGTTGTTTTATAAACATAGCAGTGCGAGAGGATATAGGTAGACGACTGCGATCATGTACAGCATCGCTTTCATTGGTAACAACAAAAATATGATATACTTGAGCGTATATGAAATACGCACTCATTGTCATAGCCCTGCTCGCCGCTGCCGCAATAGGCCACTTTGTATTTATAAGCAATGACTGGATGAGTAGAGACGACGTGCCTCTCGAAGAAGTCGCGCCCGACTTCACCGAACCGGAACAGGAAGAAGAAATAGAAACGGATGAAAACGACGAAGTCGAACCTGTCGTGCAAGAGCCGCAATCGCAGTCGGTGCTCGGTACTTCCGCGGGGGGTCATACGATAGACGCCTACCATTTTGGCGTAGGTGATACCGAGTTGCTGTTTATTGGCGGCATTCATGGCGGCTACTCGTGGAACACCTCTCTTGTCGCCTACGAGTTAATTGATCACCTTTCGGAAAACGTTGATGCGCTTCCTGAAAATATTCGCATTACCGTCGTACCTATGCTCAATCCGGACGGTATCGATCGTGTAGTGGGCGATGTGGGACGCTTTAGCGCGAGCGATATTCCGCAGGGCGCAGACACTGTACCGGGGCGCTTCAATGCCAACAACGTTGATCTCAATCGCAACTTCGATTGCCAGTGGCAACCGGAAGGGACCTGGCAGACGCGATCGGTAAGTGGGGGAAGTGTGCCATTCTCAGAGCCTGAAAGTGTTGCGATTCGCAATTACGTGAATCAGCACAACCCTGCCGCGGCAGTCGTCTGGTACAGTGCGGCGGGCGGAGTCTTTGCATCGAACTGCGGTGACGGGGTATTGCCCGAAACTACGGAGCTGACCAACCTCTTTGCCCAAGCATCCGGCTACCGTGCATACAATGAGTTTGATTTTTATGAGATCACCGGTGACATGGTCAACTGGATGGCGCGCGAAGGAATTCCCGCAATCAGTGTGCTTCTGACCGACCATCGCGCAGTCGAGTGGGATAAGAACAGAGCGGGCATCGAGGCGATGATTGAGCGCTATGGTGTTCGTTAGCGTAGCATGCAACGATCGTATCTCTATCTCGGTATTGGTGTGGCACTTGCGCTGGGCGTAGGTGTAGTTGCTCTTGTGCTTACCCGAAGCATCGAAGAGCCGTATCAAGCACCAATCGTAGAAAAGCTCGAAGAACCGATTGCACTATCGTTTGAATCGGTCGAGGTGATCGGTGCCTCGGTCGAAGGGCGTGATATTGTCGCACACACCTTTGGTCATGGTGATACGCACCTTCTGTTTGTCGGTGGCGTACACGGAGGATATGAGTGGAACAGTGTTCTGCTTGCGTACGCGATGATCGATTACGTACGAGAGCATCCGGGACTGATTTCCGAAGAACTTTCGATGACGATCATTCCGTCACTTAATCCCGATGGTATCTATCGCGTGACCGGCAAAGACGGTCGCTTTCTCGTAAGCGATCTGATTCCCGGCGTTGATACGGCGCCTGCGCGCTTCAATGCCAACAACGTCGATCTCAATCGCAATTTCGACTGCAAATGGGAGCCGGAAAGCTCATGGCGGGGTCAGCGAGTGAGCGCCGGCACTGAACCGTTTTCGGAGCCGGAGGCACGTGCATTGCGCGATTGGGTACTACGTGAGCGTCCGGCGTTTGGTGTCTTCTGGCACAGCATTGCCAACAATGTCTACGCTTCGGAATGCGAAGAGGGGATACTGCCCGAGACGCTTGCCATAATGGAGGCATATGCGGACGCGGCGAACTACGGTAAGGTCGAATCCTTCGATGCCTACCCGATCACCGGCGACGTAGAAGGGTGGCTCGCTTCGATCGGCATTCCCGCGATCACGGTCGAGCTTGAGACTCGTGATTCGATCGAGTGGGAGCGCAATCTCGCAGGAGTAAAAGCGCTTATATCTCGCGCAGAGACTTATCAGCCAATTGCACGCTAACGCTTCGACCACTCTCTTTTTTACGTTAAGTCAGTTGTACGAAATGCACACACTCATTGCTAAAGCAAAACATCGCGGCTTCTTTACGTACGGCTCCATAATCCCCGGGCTTACTATTCACGGCAAGCCGGCACCGTATCCGGTACTCAATGAGCGAGCGATCCGTGCCGGCGCAGGCATTGCGTTTGCGTTGGGTATGTTCGCCTTCTTTCAGGCGTTTTACCTGCAGGAGTACGTGTACATCAAATTGCTCGTGTTGTTCCTGCTGGTCGACTTCTCGGCAAAAGTGATCGTTGGCATGAGGTTTTCACCGCTCTCATTGGTTGCCAATCTCATTGTGAAAAAACAAACACCCGAGTATGTGGGTGCAGTCCAAAAACGCTTTGCGTGGTCGATCGGCTTATTCCTCGCAACACTCATGACGATCCTTATTTTCGGCTTTGGTATCATCGGCCCCATCAATCTTGCCATCTGTGGAATATGCCTTGTCTTTATGTTCATGGAGAGTGCGTTTGGCATTTGCGTAGGGTGCAAGATATACAGCGCGCTTCTGTCGCTCGGCATACTCAAAGAGCCCGAGTATCGCCCTGCGTGTGCAGGCAATGTCTGCGCGATCGAATAGTATGCCCGACTCTCACACGCCACACGTACACTACGCGTCAGGCACCGGACATAGTCCGAAGGATTTCTTGCCACTGATTGCCATGGTGGCGCTGGTGCTCGCGCTTACACTCGCAAGCATGCATGCGTTCTCGCTCGACCCGATGCTTGCATTCATGGGCTGGTTCTTCATTGTCTTTGGAGGTCTCAAGGTGATGCGCTTGTCTGGATTTGTCGAGGCATACCAAAAGTACGATCTCATTGCGATGCGCAGTCGCGCATATGCCTACGTGTATC
>PWVU01000086.1 GCA_003561715.1 Candidatus Kaiserbacteria bacterium
AGATTGACGATAAAGATCTTCTTTTCGTCCATCAACTTGCGCATGTCAAATGCCGAGCGCGGCTGACCGATGATATTGCGCACAAGCGCATTGCTCGCAAATTGCCCGATCTTATTCTGAATTGCCGGTGTCGCCTCGGCGGCAAAGCGGTCGGTGTATTTGGCAAACTCATCGAGCCAGAAGGAGCGCACGGTCGGATCGGTCGCATTCTCGACCACCTTGTTCCGAAACTCTTTATCGGTATACATGCGGTTCACCGCAAGGAGGGTCGCGCCGGGGTATTCAAGTAATGCCAAGAGTGTATTTTGCAAAATGTACGCCATGCGCGCGCTCCACGCGTCGACCCAGATCTTTTCAAAGGTCGCCATCAATCCGTTTACCACCAAGTGTCGCTTGTCTGCCTCGACATCTTCCATGACATTGAACGAGATCGGATAGCTCAGGTCGAACGGCGCAAAGTAGAGCACATCTTTGATGCGATCCTCCGGCACATACTCAAGAAGCTTCTCGGCGGTAGACCCGTGCGGATCGATGAAGGTGACACCATTGCCGTTCTGAATATCCTGCACCGCCATGTTCTCAAGCAAGGTCGACTTGCCCATACCGGTCTTGCCGATGACATACGAGTGACGCAGGCGATCATCATCCTTGATGCCAAACGGCACCTCACGCCCACGCGCATCGGTCTTGGCAAAGTACGTTATCCGATTAGGATGCATAGGGTTAGTATACCCGATTTTTGGTGAGAAGTGGGTAGTGGGTAGTGGGTAGAAAAAAGTGTGCCGACGTATGGTCGGCAAATCATGAGGTGGAGTATCTGTTATTGTATTGGGGGTGTGACTTTTTCCATTAGCTTTTTGAAAAGATAGACTCCAATGGACCCCAATGCGAATGCGAAAATAAAATTTCCCATTCCGAGCATATAAGAGCCTGCAGAAAATAGAATTGACGTTACTGACAGCAAAGCCAAGAAAGCCGGGTTCTTAAGCATCGTCTCTACCCTCCACACCTCCCGAGAACACCTCGGGATCCTGACAAAGACACTACAATATCGATGTATATAGCAAGTATCGTGAGCACGCGAATAAGCCCCGCTCGCTTAGAACTACTCATGCAATATCACACTTCTTGTTACATCGTGTCCGGCCGGACACGATGTAACAAGAGCTACACGCCAACCACTACTCACTCACTCTTCGTCCACATACCCAACTCTTTCCGATGACTGCGCTTGTGGAGACTCTGCGTCACGCGACTCAATACTATAGTATCTACGCACATATGCATGTAGCGTGCGCACCGCATCAACAGCATCCTCGGCACCAAGTACCACAAACAGAATCGGATGTATTTCCCCGTAGATCTCCATATGATAGATGACCAGCACATTGCCATGGGGATCGGTACTGGTACTCACCACTCCACCCACAAACGACGGGAGGTTCTCATCGATATTGAAATTATGCAACTCATCAAAGGGGTAAATGGAGTATGCGGTCATATCGGGGTCACCGCGCGTTACATGCAAGACCGCGCTGCGGTTTTGGTGCAGATGCGCCGCAAGTGTCAGCATATCTCCCGCCGTGGTTATAGTTTCGGCATCTGCGCCGACCGGGTCTTTCAGTACCGTATGGGGCATTCCCAATGCATTGGCTTTGTTGCTTACCAACGTACCAAAACGTTGTCTGCCTATCACATGCACAAGCGCTTGCGCCGCTTCTGCGGACCCCTCACGCAACAGGGGAAATAAAAGTGAATATGCCGAAAGCTGTTGTCCTTCATACAAGCGCGGCACCGTGGTACTGGCAAGCATTGCGGGCGTGACCGTAATAGTGCGATCGAAGTTTACAAAGTCAGCCGCCACCAACGCCGTCATAAGGGTAGCAAGTGAGCCCATAGGCTTGATGGCATCCCGCTCAGTATGCGCCAAGATCAGCCCGGTTGCCAGATCAGCCACCACATACGCCTCAGCATCCAAAACGGGCGGCGGCGGTCCACCATTGCCTGCGACGCGATACGCACTTTCGTACACCAACACAGGCGTGCCGACCGCAACCTGCGCAAAGAGTGCTTCCGCATCCTCGTCAGCAAGTCGAATACACCCACCGGAATAGCCCTCCGGCACAGGAGTACCATCCACGTAATGCGGCCATCCATGAATAAAAAAATTGCCTTGAAACGCCATACTCCATGGCTGATACACATTCCCGAATGACGAGAAGTGATTTTCATTCTTGAACTGCACCGCATACAGTCCGGCAGGCGTCTCCCACCAGGACCCTTTCCGACCCTTCGAGAGTATCGGCGCCTCAAACATGACCCTGTCTTGCTCGTACAACCTGACCCGCATTTCAGAGAGGTCTGCTTCAATAAATGTCGTTTCTTCTTGCATCAATGCGGCACGTACCTGCTCAAAAAAAGCCTTACTTTCAAAAACCGCGTGCGCACCATACGTGAGTACTTCGGTCTCCCCTTCACCATAGTCAACCGTCAATGCAAGGAGTGGCACAACCGGCTCCTGGTGCACGACAAGCGCAAAAACGGTCATACCCGAGGCGAGAAGCAACAGCATGCCCGCCAGAATCCACGGGAGTACACTGCGAGACGGCTCCGCCGTCGGCGCAGTTTGGGAGAGTCCGGTGACACGCACAGGTGCATCCGATGTATCTCGCCGAGCAGACATGCCAGTTTGTATAGGGGTCGGTGCGTACATACCTCTAACACGGGAAAGTATACCTGATATTTTGGCGAGTGGTGAGTGGGATATTGGTGAGTAGTGGGTAGTGGGTGGTGGGTGGTGAGCAGAAAAGAAAAGTGCCGACGTGTGGTCGGCAAGACATACATGATGAGAAAAGTGTTTATTCTTTTTTGGGAATGTAGTTCATTGTATTGTGGGTGCGGCTTTTTTCATAGCCACCCAAAGAAGAAAAACTCCAATTGCCACAAATGCCAATCCGAATATATAATTCCCCATTGCCACGATTAAACTGCCTATCAGCCATGCAAGAACGGCACAAAGTGTAGTCGCCAGTAAAGCCAAGTTCCTCATTGTCTCTACCCTCTATACCTCCCGAGGACCGCCTCGGGATCCTGATAAAGACACTACAATATCGATATATATATAGCAAGTATTGGGAGCCCGCGAATAAGCCCCACTCGTTTGGAACTACTCATGCATCATCACACTTCTTGTTACATCATGTCCGGCCGGACACGATGTAACAAAACTACACACCACCCACTACTCACCACTCACCCTCTCAACCACTTGTCGCAAACTGGTGTAGCGATTGCCCGGATCCCAAAAGATCCACGAGTGAAGCCCTGCGTCCTCATTACCTCGAATTTGCGCGCGGATCGCCGCCGCATCATACGTGCCGCCGTAGTTGAAATCCTGCAACCACGGACGCATCACATTGGCATCATACACTTCTTTCGTATAGCGACCGGTAAATACGCGCTCGGTAGTCGTTGCGGTTGTGGTTCCAACTGCGGGTATCACACGCGTCTCATAGATGCGCTCACTCGTAAGGGTCGGCACCGGACTCGTCTGTGCGATCGTTCGCCGCACGCCGTCGCCCATTGAGCGCAATATGATCTCATACGGGTAGTTATTGGGGTTATCAAAGCCGAACGACCCGCGCGGGTAGTGGCTCGGGTAGACCATCGGCATAAGGTAGTCGAAGTATGGCAATGCGCGCTCCAACACTTGCCCGATGCCAAGATCGTCCGTATTGCTGGTGGTAAAGCCAAAGAGATCGGCAGAAAGCACGGGTGGCTCCACTCCGCGCGGATACTGCGCAGAATCGGTCAGCTCCGCATGGAGATACACGAAGAATCGCTCAAGCGCTTCTGCGCGCGACATGTCTTTCGAGAACGGATAGTACACATCGTGCATAGGACCGTCCGAAGGAAATCGCACGTAATCAAAATTGAGTTCATCAAACCCGAGTTTGTGTGACTCGCGCGCCACCTCGAGTATGTACTCCCAAAATGGCTGCGCCGAAACATCGATGAAGTTGAGTCCTTTGTTGTCGCGCCACACCTCTAAAGGATCACTTGCGCGCTTGACCGCAAACTCCGGGTGCTTCGTTGCATACAAGGGGTCTTGGAAGACCGTTATGCGCGCGATCGTGTAGATACCTTTCTCCTTGAGCGATGCGACAAAGGCACGCATATCTCTTGCGCCACACTTGTCGGAGCGATACGGAGCGACTGCGGGATTGTCGGTCGGAAATGCAATGCCGCCGGTATAGTCCTTCACGTCGATCACAACCGCGTTGAGTTCGGTCTCTTCGATAAAGCGCACGAGATCTGCGCGGAACGACGGTGTGCCGACCACGCACTGGGTCATGTAGATGCCTTTGAGTGGGACGGGCGTCGGCACATAGAATGCGGCAAAGTCCCCACGGTCGATTTCCGGCTCGGGCTCCGACTCCTCAATAGGCGGCGTTTCGATCGGCTCTTCGAAAACCTCCTCGACAACTTCTGATTCAGGACCACCCTCCTGTTCGTAAGTTATGTGCGACCCAAGAAAACCGGATGCACTCACTCCTACAATACCAATAAGAACCACACCACCGACTGCGGCAAGCGTGAGTGTTACGCCCGATATACTTGCCCGTTCGTCCTTGCGTTTCATAGAGCAAAGTATACCTCAAATACCTATAGATGTACGACTTGGAAGAATGAAGCTCCCAAGTGCCGGCATTAGCTTACATGCAAGGCGACGTTGTCTCAAGCAAGATCACTCCAGTTAACTGGAGTGCCGGGAGTGCATACAACACTGAGAATTGATCGGACCGAGGAATGATCGGGCGCGGTATTGGCGAGTGCAATGTCGAGTCTTTCCCTTGGATTGCGATCTTTCACTGGCCCGCTGGCGCAATCAGTACCACAAATTCGCCTTTTTGCTGATGTGGGTCTTCGGTAAGTGCATGCCGTAGCTCCTCGGGCGTTCCCGAAAGTATCGTTTCATGCAATTTGGTCAACTCACGTGCGAGTACAACCATACGCTCGGGACAATGGAGCACGAGTGACTCGAGCGTCTTCTGAATGCGATGCGGCGATTCATACAACACCGTTGTGCGCTCGCTCTCTGCGATCTCGCGAAAGAGTGTTTCGCGTCCTTTTTTGTGCGGCAGAAATCCGAGAAATACAAAGTCTGATCCGCTTATACCACTTACCGAAAGTGCCGCAGTCACCGCGCTCGCCCCCGGTATCGCCTCAATGCGAACATACGGCAATCGTTCGCGAACCTGCGCGACCAGTAGTGCTCCGGGATCAGAAATTGCAGGTGTGCCCGCATCAGTCACAAGCGCAACGTGCTTCCCGTCCTCCAACAGCTCAAGTATTTTATCAACTTTCATAGCTCCACTGTGTGCATGAAAGCTGATCGTCGGGGTATCGATCTGGTAGTGCGCAAGAAGTTTTTTGGTCGTTCGTGTGTCTTCGCATGCGATCACATCAGCTTCTCTGAGTACACGCAACCCTCGCAGGGTGATATCCTCAAGATTACCGATAGGGGTCGCAACGACCAAAAGAGTGCCAATCGCTTGTTCCATACACTGACTCTAGCACATAACCGCACCAAGCGCGCACCTCTCGGTACGCGCTTGGTGGTGCGATCTCACAAATGATCGCGTCATTCATTCATTTGCAACGCTTCTAAAAGAGAGGCGTGGCAATGTACATCACTTCTGTCTCATAGGTCGCCGCCTCTTGCAAGAGCGAGGTCTCGATCTTGAAACCAACCCGCGTGCGTCCGATATGCTCGGTCTCGCCGTCGGCGGGACCGGTGTGGTAGAACACCTCTCGTGGACCCTCAACGAAATCACCCACATACAGCGCAGTACCGAATGGGTCCCCATCACTCAACGACTCATCTTCAGTAGTGATACCCCAGTGACCAAACGTAGCACTATCCTGTGAATCGGCACTTGGCGCCACCCACACAGAAGGAGTACCGGTTGCAGACCCATCGACAAATGGGCTGATCTCTGCTCCGTTGGATGCCACGAGGGTGCCATCGGCATGAAGCGTGACCGCGAAACCGTTGGCGGCATTAGTGGTAACAGTCAGATCCTGCGCAAGCACTTTCGGCACGCCCGCAGACAACGTTCCAAACGGCACCGATGTCGCTGTCGACGTTCCCGATGTCAGCACCGGATCGCCGTTGGTCGAAGTAGCTGCGCCAACACCGAGCACCGCAAAATCGAATGTTGTCTCAATGGTCGCTGTAACACTGATCGTATCAACAATCGCAACCAGCGTTTCACCAGTCACCCCGGCCGTGCCGCCCAAGCGCACAAAATACGCACCTTCAGTCCCAGGATTAAGTATCTGATTTGTTCCCGATGCGTGTGTACCAATTTCAATAGACACCTCGGTAGTTGTTGCAATCGCGCCACCATTTCCATCGCAGATCTCGAAGGTTATCACCTGTCCGGCAATCGATACGCCAACATTCTCAGATCCGCTACAATCCGCTGCGGTCGTAAGCGCTGAAGCGCCCGTGACGTCAATATCAGCAGGACCGATTGCTGTGAGATCGAATCCAGTCTCAAATTCGATAGTCAGTGTCTCGTCTTCTTCTATCGCATTTGACAACGTAAATACGATTGCATGGTCGGAAGCTGCGCCCGGCATCGAACTCGTCACCAAATCCGAGAGCTCAATTACCCCGCTTGCCTGTGCAACAGATATCCAACCGTGTAAGCCAGCAGACCATGCGGTCATTACTGCTACAAGGGGTACCGCGATGATACTTCCAAAACGACTTTCCCCATGCAGTATCGCACTGAATGAGCGTCTACTATTATACGTTTCCAAAATATGTTCCCCGTTACTATTAGACCGTCTCAAAACCTCTCCTACAGCAGGACGCGGTGCACAATACACGAACACACCATCCCGTGCGTATTTCAAATGCTTGGATCTGTTGATTACAGCCCAAGACGTTAAGGTCTTTCGACAACCTCTGGACTGATAATCATGAATACGCGGTTCCCCCGAACCCCTATTCACGTATGTGGTATGCATCTCGGACCGGTACGCGGCTACGCCGCGTGCGCATGCATACCAACATTCGTGAGCGTTGCTCGTGCTGAAGAGCAACTACTCAACTACACTCCAGTATACCGCGCATCACGCGTGCTGTGTGTGTGGAAAACAGAGAGTTTCTTCGTGAGAAGACATACATGGAGTAATTGGCAATCACTAGTCAAAATCAACCAGACGTACCGGGTATTTCGCTAAGATACTCTTAAGCTCCGATAGTGGAGGGAGGAACGGACAGCTTATGTAGATATCGGATTCACCATCGTCACTCATATCACCGGGCAACAAACGCCAGAGCATATATAGATAAAAGGCAACGATGATTTGAAAGAAATTCTCAGGATTTTTCTCTCGTGTGGAATTACGCAGTACTATCGCGGGAACATAGCTGGTATGCAATTGACCTCCGCGCTCAATTTTACCCGAGGTAGAAACTATGCGAATACAGTCAATGTGTTCCCATGAAATAAGGGTATTCTTTTTGCGGAGCCATCCAAATGTATAGCGTATTCCTCGCTGATCAAGTAACAGTACTGGTTTCCAAAGCAATTGCATGTACATAAAAGAAGTCGGCAGAGATAAGGCTAAAAACGATATTGCTATACATAGCAATACTATAACTTCAAAGATGGACAGTGACATGTACATCTCCTGGTATGACTGTGTCAGGAAAAAAATAAGCCAGAGCCAAACTCCCAGCAACAAGCAGACTACAACCACAATGAGAGGTCGATCCCGTGCAAATACTTTTTGGCTATCCCGACTTTCCTGTGGGCCCTAACGCATTAGAGCCCCATTAGCGGTATGCTAGTGGCATATGAAAAACCACACCCACACCCCGGCGGTAGGGGCTCACTATGCCCAATTAC
>PWVU01000060.1 GCA_003561715.1 Candidatus Kaiserbacteria bacterium
ATGTCAAGAGTGGACCGGAACAGCTTTTGTTTGAAGGGTTTTAAACGGGACAGGTGTGGGCACCCACCCGTCACTTTCGTGGCATCCTTCTTTTTGAACGGTGTCCGCCAACAGTTGGCGGGTTTGTTCGTAATTGACGTTTATAGAGCCAACCAATCCCTGGAAGAAACGATTGGAAACGTTTAGTTAAAATCAGACTATACTCCCACAAATCCGATATAGGATGATTGAAAGAAAAAGAGTCCCAGCAATATCATTACTGCTAGTAATGTCGCCAACATAATATCAACAACTTCCGCTTTTTCAATCCTGGCGGCGCCGAAAGCATTTTCTTGTTCGTAACTTTTTTTGTAAAAATGAGGAGATGAGTGAAAAGTGAAATTATTGGCATCACCATACCTACTACAACAAGCAGAACTATCGACCATGTAAGTATAGATTTATTTTCAAGAAAACTTAGGGTATCATTGACTCTACGAACAACAAGAGACAGTAGTACAACCATACATGGCGACACCAATAGCAAAAAGGCTAAGAGTGTGTAGACAAAGTCATCGGAACCGAGTGCCAAGGAATCAAAAACCGATAATGCGATACTGGCACCAACGAGTGAGAGGAAATAACGATATATAAACTGTATTCTTGTTATCCTTCCAGAAAAACTAAAGAATTTTGTTATCAGCGACTCTTTCGTCAGGGCTTCTATTATTCGACATAAGTAATGTATTAAGCTTAAAGCACTTCCTATAACGCAATCGAGTTCGTCGGTTGGAATACTGAATCTGATTGATACACTTTTTTAATCCTAGCTCTTTTATCTTTTAACTTCGTATCCCATAGCCCACTCTAAACAAATACCACACCCACCCAAAGAGCGCGAGATTGAGACCAATGATAAGTGCCGCGCCGAGGATGAGGTTACCTTCTGCGACACCGATCATCGAGTAGCGGATGCCATCAACAAAATAGAACAGCGGATTGAAGAGTATCGCTGTCTGCATGACAGGCGGCAACATGGTGATCGAATAGAACACGCCTCCCAAAAAGAGCAACGGAGTGATGACGAATACCGTGAGCACATTGAGTTGCTCAAATCCTTTCGCCCACAGTCCCACCACAATACCGAGCAATCCGAAGATCGAACCGACCCCGACAATGTAAAAGAGGAACAGAAAGAGATGCTCAAAGTTTGCCGCCCCAAACAACACTGCCACACATAAGACCCCAATCGCAACAATGATACCGCGCACGATCGCGCCCAAGAGAAACGCGGCGATCAAAGTGCCGTTGGCAATAGGCGCCACCAGCAACTCCTCGATATGCTTGGCAAAGCGGCGGAAATAAAGCGAGGTCGAGGATTGCGCAAAGGCAGTCGTCACCAACGAGAGCATAAGAATACCGGGCAATGCAAAATCGACATACCGCACACCTTCGATCTCCTCGATCTTTGAGCCGACCACCGAGCCGAAGATGAATACATACAGTAACGCGGTGATCCACGGCGCGATCAAGGTCTGTGTGGCGATCCGCAAAAAGCGCTCGATCTCACTGCGTACAAGCGTGCCAAAACCGGTCCAGTTTATGGATGGGAGGTCTTTCATGCGGTTGCGGGGGTTGGTGACGTGTCGGGCTGTTTTTTGCCGGTAATCGCAAGGTACGCACTTTCGAGCGTTTTGCCATCGTTTGTAAATTCCGCCAAAGGACCATCGGCGACTATTTTTCCACCTGCAATCATGGCTACATGGCTGCACAATCGCTCGACCTCCTCGATATAGTGCGAGGTGAGTATAATAGTCTTGCCCGCGCGGTTGAGATCCTCTAAATATGCCCATAGTTCGTGCCGCAATTCAACATCGACGCCGGCGGTAGGTTCATCCAATATCAAGAGATCCGGGTCATGCATCAGTGCGCGCGCAAGCATCACGCGTCGCTTGTAGCCACCCGAAAGCTGCATGAACGGCGTATGCGCGTATTTGGTCAAGGCGAATTGTTCCAGCAATGCTTCGCGGCGCTCGGCATTATGTGCGCGGGTCATACCATAATACCCACCACTGTACTCAAGTATTTTTTCGACCTTTGCGAAAATATCGACATTGAATTCCTGCGGGGAAAGCCCGACACGACGACGAGCCTGCTTGTACTGGCGCATGACATCGTGACCAAACACCTTGATCGCACCCTCACTCGCGTAACTGATGCCGGTTGCACACGAGATGGTTGTGGTCTTCCCTGCGCCGTTAGGACCCAAGAATCCAAAAAACACCCCCGCAGGAACGGCGAGTGAAATATCATCGACCGCACGCGTGCCGTCGCGATAGCGTTTACTAACGTGCGAGATTATCAGCGCAGGCGTTGTTTCAGGAGGGCGAGACATACCAAAGGTACCGATCGATTATCATACCGCGTTGTTCTCTTTCCTTCCTGTCCACCAGACATCGTACATCCCGCGCGCAAGCGAACCCAATACCGCAAGATAGAGAAGAATACGAACAACCGGTCCAAAAAGTGGAATGAGAATAAGAAGCTCAAGTGCGATCACTCCAAGAATGACCCAGTACCAGGTGACGCGTTGCTCTTTCACGATCCACCCGGCAATAAGCGCGCCGGCAAGCGCGGGGGTAAGGAGCGCGGCAAGCATACCCACCACAAGAAGTCCGAAAAGGAGCAGAAGTCCGATGTAGAATCCAAGCACCGAAAAGAGTGCGACGGTGCCCAACAGCAAGATACCAACGAACAGCATGGCACCGTACCCGATCGCAGGTACACCGCGTCGTAGCGCGTAGGTAACTGCACGTCTCGAGAAGCGCGGGAACAGAAGCACTACAAGCACGCTTGCGAACGCCGAAGAGAGCGCGAGGAGGAAACCGGCACTAGTCATCAGGTCGTTCAACTCAGCAAGATATACATCGCTTCGCTTGGGACGCATGACTATCTCGCCATCCATCTCACCTTTTATCTGCGCACCTTCAGACACTCTCGGCTCACGCGGGCCTTCATAGAATACTGAGCCGGAAATGCGCGCCGCGTCACCAATGATCAAACGATCGCGAAAGGTTACGATCAAATCGCCATCAACAACGCCATTGAACTCAATGGTCCTGCCGTGCAACGCAAGATCATGCGCGCTCTCACCCTGAAAGACAATACGCGACGCATAGATGCGCGTATCACCCGTGCCACGAAAACTCGGTTGAAACAGCGCAGAGCCCGCCACCACCATAAGATCTCCTCCGTATTCCCCGCCGATCCGAGCAATGCCTGCGATTAATCGCGTGTCGCCTACAACGGTGCCTGATAGATCCGCCTCGTGGGCAACGAACAAAAGATCCTCGGTCGTTGTGCCTGAAAATGAAAACTGCTTGGTCAGCACGAGCGCGTCTCCCGCAACCACACCGGCAAGTTCCGCGCTTTCGGCAACCACATAGGTGTTCTCGGAGCTTGTAGCTGATCGCTCCAGTGTAAACGAAGATCCCACTGAGACCTCCGCCGCTTGTGCGACGCCTCCAGTCACGTGGAGCGCACCTAGACATGCCAAGACACAAATCCCAAGCTTTTTCATGCGCCCATACTACCACACACACGCACTTATGCAGAGTATGCCTACAATAGCGTTGCGGCATAGATACTACCTACTTTTCTTCCCAACCCACCGGAACTGCGCACGGGCTCGGGAATGCGCGTTCTTCTTCCGTAAGTGGATTGCGCGCAACGACCTCAAGCGGTGGGCATGCGCGCTGGAACACACCCTCTTTGTCGATCTTCAGTATGTGTCGAAGTGTATTGTCTTCAAATATATAGTAATCACTCGCAACCTGTGGTGCATTTGGTGAGGCATCGAGCCGATCGCGCGGATTGACCGCAAAGAGTTTGGAGGACGTCGCATAAGCAACCCCAAAGCTCGAGAGTATACCTGTCTGCAAAACCTCCCCGGTACGGGCATCAATGATCGCCGATTGCTGACACAACGTACCGCATCCCCAAGTCACAACCGTGTACGCACCGGCAAAGTTCGGTCCTACTGTGAAGCCCTCTTCAAGCACCGAACGGTACTGTTCGGCTCTTGGAGAACGTACAAAATCCACACCTTCCGCTCGCTCGTCCGACGCCGGCACATCGGCCGTTGCCGGGAAGTCCACGGCACGTGGCAAACGAAAACGACCATCGTCCGGCTCGGCAGGTGTCGTGAAGATCTGATCCATCTGATTGCGCGACTGCTGAGAAAGCACCACAGCAAAAAGTGCTCCGAGCGTAAGTACGGTCACTCCTATCAGTATGAAAATTCTTTTTCCGGTCATAGTTTTATTTTGCTCACATTACTGGGAACACGTCATTCACAAACAAGTATCTTGCGAACCACTCTATTCCCCGTTACAAACACACATAGTAGGTGGTAAGCACCCTACCATCTCTATTCCATATTCTCCATCGAGGAATCGTACTGCGCGGCGCGTGCGGCAACATTCATATCAATGCGATGTTTGAACACGCGTTGCGCTTCCTCAATATTCGCGTCCACCCCTTCCCAGGCACTCAAGACCGGCTCTTGCAATGCACGCGAATACGAGAAGGTCATCAGCCAAGGGTGCGGACCGCGACGCATGATCGCGTTGAGATTCGCGCTCGCTTGTTCGGGAAACTGTCCGCCCGAAAGAAAGACCACGCCCGCAAGCTCTTGCGGCACCATATCACGCAGTACCCCGACCGTATGATCCGCAACCGCTTCCGGCGCGTCCATCCCGCGCTCTTTGCCTGAAAGCACCATACTGGTCTTGAGTATCGTGCCGGTAAGATCAATGCGATATCGTTCGAGCTCATAGAATACGGTGCCGAGTGTTGCGCGCATGACCGCATCACAGCGCCCGATCGTATGATCACCATCGATCAACACTTCCGGCTCGACCATGGGCACTATGCCCACCTCCTGACAAATGCCCGCATACCGCGCAAGCGCGTGCGCATTGGCCTCGATCGCCGCTTCATTCGGCAACCCTTCGCCGATTGGAATGACTGCTCTCCACTTGGCAAACCGCGCGCCCATCTCGTAGTACTCTTCAAGTCGTTCTTTGAGTCCATCCAGACCTTCGGTCACCTGCTCACCCGGAAAATTGGGGAGGTCAACTTTACCCTTATCAACTTTGATTCCGGGGACTACGCCATGCTGTTCAAGCAACTTTGCAAACGGTGTGCCGTCATCGGCGCTTTGGCGAATTGTCCCGTCGTACAAAATAACGCCACTGATACCTTCCGAGAAGCCCGGGGTCGTAAAGAGAAGCTGGCGATACTTTCGTCGCCACTCTTCGTCTTGCTCAACACCTACCGCTGCGAGGCGTTTGTTCATGGTCGTCGCGCTTGCGTCCGCGGCAAGTATGCCTTTGCCGTCTTGCATCATGACTTTTGCTATTGATTGGAGTGATTGTTTTTTCATATGACGTAAAGAGCTATTTATGATCACTGATAAGTATACCAGATAGAGTATATCCGACTCATCTTTCTATACACACCATACGCCATTATGATCTATGGAGGTCGGAGATCTGCACAACAGTGTAGTACACAGATACCACAGTTAGCTGTGGAATCTTAGGCGACAGTATCCCGACATTTCTGCTACGCTATCATGATGCTAGAGGATGTTCTAAAAGCTCCAGATACAAGACGCCGAGGAGTGAAAACTGAATCGTATCAAGCATACAATGAAGATTTGAGCGACGTAGGCAAGGTAGCAGGTGTGGTGTCCGGGCATGCTCAAAAGACCGCAATCGTATGTTCGGGAGGCGGGGTGCGCAGTGCCTACGCAATCGGCGCGCTCCATGCGCTCGCCGAGGTACACGGCATTACACAACCTGCGATCGGCGTTGCTTCTTCGGGTGGTGCCGCGCCGCTTCTCTACTATTTGTGCGGACTGTTTGATCACATGCACAAGTGGCCGGATCAATGTGCAGAACGTGCATTTTACACCCCTCTGCGTTTTTGGCGCCCACTTGATATCGACTATTTGGTCGATCATATATACAAAGACAGTGTGCCCGATCTCCCCGAGCGCCTCACTCACACATCATGCGACTTTTTTATTGCGGCGACCGAATACGAAACCGGTACACGAGGATGGTTCACCCGTGATGACATTCCGCATATATACGAAGCGCTACGCGCAACAAAAGCGGTGGTTGGGATGTATGGCAAAACGGTCAACGTACAAGGTACCGAATATGTCGATGGGTCATTTTCAGCCGACACTAATGCACTTATTGAAAAAGCCTACGCAGAGAGTGCTGAGCGAGTCATTGTTATCGACAATAGCGCCGGACTTCCACGAGATATACCTTATGCGCAACATACGCTCAGACTGTATAGCCACATACTTCCCCAACAAGCCGGCGTGCTTATGCGCCGTTTTGCTGATCGCACCGAAACAGCACTACCAACCGAATACGCACCACTCATCATCTCCCGCAAAGAGACACTCGCCGTACGCCACGTCTTTGACACCAACCGCGCACGCATGCACCAAGCGGTACAGGAGGGGTGGGAGGATACGTCAGCGCTTACCTTGTAATTGTTAAAGGTCTGACCTCTAACATTTTCGCCTTCAGATACAGACTGCACGAAAGTGAGTTGATGTGCTATTCTTGCCGCAATGGCGCTGATACGCAACAAAAAGGCGAGCCTGAACTTTGAGCTTCTTGAGCGGTTCGAGGCGGGTATTGAGATGCGCGGGTTTGAGGTGAAATCCGTGCGCATGGGTCGTGGCAAACTCGAGGGTGCGCATGTGGTGGTGCGCGGAGGCGAAGCGTATCTTATCGGCGCCGACATTCCCGCGTACCAAAAAGCCAACGCACCCAAAGACTTCGACTCCCTACGCCCTCGCCGACTACTCCTTTCCAAGAGAGAGATAGGAGAGATCTTGGGTGCCGAATCGCAAAAAGGCCAGACCGTGGTCGCGGTTTCGATCTACGCAAAAGGTCCGAAGCTCAAGCTTGAGTGCGCGATCGCCCGCGGCAAAAAGAAATACGACAAACGCGAAACGCTCAAGAAAAAAGCGATGAAGCGCGATATCGAGCGGGAAGTTAAGGGTAGAGGTTAGGTGCAAGGAATTAAAACAATTTTGAGATTTGCTTTTTTACTTTTGATTTTTACTCACATGACCACTCTCTTCACCCTCCTCTTTCTCTATATAACCCTTCTTATCGGCGTGTCGTGGTGGACATCGCGAAAGAGCAGTGACGAAGATTTTCTTATCGCAGGACGCACACGCGGGACAGTAGCCATACTCTTCTCCAAGTACGCAGGTTCGGTCGGTGTGGGATGGTTTCTCATTTACACGGGCTATGTGTACCAATTCGGTCTTTCGTCTCTAGCTTTTCTAGGCGGTCTTATCATGTCGTTCACACTATTTGCACTTTGGGCAACACCTCGTATCCGAGCACTACTGAAAGATGAACGGCCATATACGCAAGGAGACTTGGTCGAAAGACAGACTCATAGCATTTCAGCACGAACACTAACCGACTCGGTAAGTATTGTCATAGCCGCACTTTTCATTCTTATCTCACTTATCGGTGGCGCCAAGATCATTAGACCTGTTCCCCAATACCTCCCCACAACCACACCCCACCTCTCTCGCCTCGGTCAGGCGCCCCTCTGGAGAAGATGCCAGTTCCACAGACCCGCACACAACCGGGTAAGTCGGTCCTCATCAAGTCCCATTTTCATACGCAAGCGGTCAACAAGGATACGAAACCGCTTCATACCTCCAATAGCATGCTCAACCACGATACGCAGTGACGCAATGACGCGGTTGTTCTCTCGTTC
>PWVU01000071.1 GCA_003561715.1 Candidatus Kaiserbacteria bacterium
GTGATGGTGGAGGGGAGGGAAGTGCCTCGCTTTGCAAAAGTCGAGCAATGACGTATTGTGTGCATATGCTACCGACACGAGAAGAAGCGAAAACACTGCTTGAATCCCATGTAACCGATCCGTATCAGCGATTGCATGCGCAGATGGTGGCGGTTGCGATGGAAGAGTATGCGCGTGTATTTGATGAAGATGTCGAGCTGTGGTACATCACGGGACTATTGCATGATATCGATTTTGAAGAGCATCCGAGCGAGCATCCCGCGCCGTCGCTCACGTGGTTTCGCGAGTGTGAGTATCCGGAGGAATTGATACACGCGGTTGAAGCGCACGCGTATGGGTACAACGGATTTACGACATTGCCGCAGACTAAGCTTGCATCGGCGCTTATGGCGTGTGACGAATTGTGCGGTATCTTTTATGCCTACCAAAAACTCAACCCAATTCCGTACGGTGAGATGAAGGTTTCGTCGATCAAAAAGCGACTCAACGAGAAAAGCTTTGCGCCAAAGATCGAACGCGAAAGCATCTATAGGGGAGTGGAGGCACTCGGCGTACAACTTGAGGAGCATGTGGAGCATGTGCGAGGAGGATTATCAAAGATTGTGTAATCAAGTATCAGAATATGCACACTCTTATCGCCGGTGGGGAAGAATATATTGATATCGATTCGTATGCATGCTTGATCGCACTTGCGGAGTTGTTTGCATTAGAGCGGCGTGCTGTGAGTGCGCTTGTTCCGGATACTATCAATTACAGCGTGCCTCATTCGCTTGTAGTTTCAAATGAACACATTGTAACGCAGTGCCCAGGCGAGTCATACGAGGCGTATGTAGTCGATCTTTCCAATCCGGACGACATGGCGTCTTGTGTCGATCGTAAGAAAATCGTTGGTATATTCGACCATCACCACGGCTTTGAAGAATACTGGCAAGATCGTTTAGGAGAGCGTGCGGTCATTGAGATGATCGGTGCCGCCGCAACACTCATCTGGGAAGAGTGGGGGAGGCGTGAACTCAAAAGTGACATACTTCCTGCGACGGCTCGCTTGCTTGCGTTTGCGATCGCATCGAACACTGGCAATTTTGGCATCTCGATTACCTCATCGCGCGATCGAGATGCATTCGCGGAGTTGTCTGTCATTGCGGTGGAGCGCGAAGGCTGGACGGAAGCACTGTTCCGAGAAGTCGACCGTCAAGCACTTGCGGATATTCATACTACACTGCGCCTTGATACCAAGATCGCAGAGTATCCCAATATGGGTGCCGTTTCGGCGGGGCAGCTGGAGTTATGGGATGGTGCGTCATTTTTCCAGCGTCATATGAGCGTTGTTGACGAAGTCCTCGATACCTTCGGAGCACCACGGTGGTTTATGTCAGTGCCGTGCTTATCGGAGCAGCGCAATTATTTGTATACAAAAGATAGGGAATTGCAGGAGCTATTGTCGCGATTCACAAACGCGGTATTTGATGAGCACGGATTGGCGGTGACCGACAGGTTGATATATCGAAAAGAGTTGTATAAGCAGTTTATGTCGTAAGAACGCAATGCCGTTTGTATACGAAGAAGGCACCCGTGATTATTGTGGATGTTACGCAGGCGTTTATTCGTAACTCCTACTCTTTTAAAGGATGGAATTGTTTGTGCGTGCTTTCCGCGTATTTGTCCGAAGCGTGTACGTACTTAGTGGTAGTATCAAGTGATTCGTGACCAAGCAGTATTTGGATAGCGGCGGGGTTTGCTCCTTGTTCAGCCAAGTATGTTGCAAAACCGTGTCGAAGGGAATGGGCGCTGGTGGGTATGTTCATGCCGAGGAGCTCGCGATATTTTTTGATCTTCATTTGAATGTAATTAGCAGAAATATGTTTATTTTTTTGTGAGGCATTTGAGCCACGCATCGCAACGAATACAAAGGGTGACTCATCGTCACGCGCATCGAGGTAGTGCTGAACATGTTGCATGGCGCGCTCGGTCAAATACACGAACCGTTGCTTGCGTCCTTTTCCTTCGATAAAGATGCGACCGCTTGTATCAAGTTGGGTGCGCTTGAGTTTGATCAGTTCCGAAATACGCATACCGGTTGCAAAGAGAAGCTCGAGTACGGCACGGTTGCGGAGTGCAACGGTCTTGTCAGACTCAAAGAGCATAGGGGACTCAATAAGTTTGATCAAATCCTCAAGTTCCGAAACCTGTCCGTGCTTCTTTTCCATGCGGATCAGTTTGATCGAGCCGGGCGTGATCGGCGATTCGTAATCCATGTCGATAAGATACGAGATGTATTTGCGAAGCGAGCTCAGTGTGCGATTGACCGAGCCGCTGGAGAGCCGCTTTTCGCCGGCATTACCCTCGGCGGTTTTACGATCGCTTGAGTACAGATAGGCCTTATATTGCTCAATCGTGCGTTTTGAGACGTGAGAGAAGGGGATGTGGAGCTCAACAGAGAGAAAATTCTCAAATGTCTTTAAATCTCGCTCGTAGTTATAGAGCGTTTCGTCCGAGTAGTTATTTGCTTGAATGTAGAGCAAATAATCATCGAGGTATGGGAGGGAAGATTGAGGGTCTTTTTTAGATGACATATGAGAAATAGATCATAAACACATTCTACAGTAAGTTAAGGAGTGTGGGGGATTCTTTGCTGTGTTGAGTAGAAGCAAAAGGGACGATTATTGAATTGTATATAACTGAGTATAATATCTCTAATACTCAGTTATATACTACAAATATAGCGACCATATGGCAATAGCCACTTATGCACAAGGCTTACTATGTCCTCGCAGGAACTCCAGAGTTGCTTTTGGACCACACAAGGTCTATTAACAAATGAGTGAATAAAGTCTTACTTTATATACCTTCAAAAAATGACCCTCTACAATGCCTCAGATCGATTTAAAATATGATTTAGGTATAGTACTGTGTCCTTGGGACTACCGGTAAGATATGTCTGTCCGCCTAGTTGTGCGAAGGTGTCGATAGAATGCTCTCGATCATCAATAAGTACGCACTCGGATATATCCGCGCCGAGTTCATGACAAGCCTCCGTGTACGCTCGTCCGTCGTAATCATTTTTCAGAAATCCGTGATCGGATGAGTTCCAGATATGATCGAATACTTTATCGAGCTTGATAGATGGCACGATGAATCGCCCGAAGCAATCCATGTTGTCAGTCACCAGTACTGTTCTGTACCGTGTTCGTACCTCACCTATTGCCCCGTACACCCCATTTTCTAATGCAAATGATTTGCAATCCGTGACGAATGTATTCCAGAGCTCTCCGTAGTCCAGTGAACATGTATCCGCAAGAAATTGATTGATCTCTTCAGATGTCTTCTCGCCTCGCATCCATGCGTGTGCGAGTGGTTTATTATCGACGAAGAGTGCTTGCTGCAGACGCACTTGCTCTTCCCCGCTCAATGAGTGCCAGTAGCGATCGGTGCAGATCGTACCGTCAAAGTCGACAAAGAGTATGGGACGAGACATAATTGTATCGTGTGCTCAGTGCCACTCTCAAGTAGTGTGCGCGCGGATGTATATCAATATCAACGCTTACTTATTCTCCTTTCCATCAAGATGCCTCGTGAAGTGTCGCTTAATGGTCTCGTCAAGGGTCTTTTGAAATTTGATCGCGTGCTGGGGGGTGAGCGCAACTTCTGAGACCAGTGCCGCTTGGTCGGTATTTGGGCGGATATAGAGGAACTGCAAGACCACTGAATCGTCGTTGACATTGATCTGCACCGAATTGCTGAAGGTTGGTATCTGATCGGTCGGCACAGTCACACGCACTTGTCTACCCTGGGTTGGCTGAGGCTGGTTCTCTTGCATATTGTTCTGATCATTCATACAGTTGTGTGGTTATTGGACTAATACGCTATAGTATATCACATTGGTATCCTCAAAAGAGTTTTAACACACGCGTATATTCAGCCATATCCTGTGTATGCGTTTTGCAGCATCAGCTAAGAGCGCTTTGTCGATCTCTTTGTAAGAGTGGTCAGAAAGAGGGATGATAGCACTCCCACCACAAATACGTAGCGAATGTCGCCGAGTGCGACATACACGCCGGCGGTTATAAGCGCCGCAGACGCATAACCAATATTAATAGCGACTTCGTGTACGACGGTAAACTCGTCCACACATCCTTTCTCATCCGCGCTTCGATCATATGTCAGTGTGGTAAATGAGGTGGCAAGAAAGAGCTTGCTGAAGCTATGATACACGCCGGCAAGCACTATCTGGGGACCTGTTACAACCAATGTTTTGAAAACCCATCCCATACTGTGCAGAGTTGCGCCTATACGAAGCATGCGCTCTTTTGCCTGAAAGCTCGTGTCAAGATACGCACCTACCAAAATACGCAACAATGCGGCGATACCCGCAATAAGTCCCAGCACGATTCCCATGTCAAAGTATGCTTGCTCCATCAGCAAAAAGATGAAGATGGGCCAGAGGATGAGGTTGAGGTGATTATCAATACCTGCCGCTATGAATGCCGTACTTGCTTGCCTGTAGCGAGCAGAGAAAAGCTGCGAGAATGTCTTGGTGTAGGTCCATTCGAAGCGAGCATGCACTTCGGGCAAGTACAGAAAATACATAGCTGCAATGAGGTACAGTATGACCGAAAAAACAAAAAGTGGCGCAAAGCCCGCGGTTGCAAGAACCAATCCGCCGATGATCGGACCGACAATACCAAGAAGTAAGCGGACCGATGATACGATCCCCACTTCCCTCCCGCGCCATGCGGGGTCGGAAAAAAGTGTAAAGTCGACATGATACGGAAGCCAGAAAAAAATCCGAAAGAACGTGATAGTCAAGACTAAAAGTGGCACCAAATATAAGAACGTGTCTTGTGTCACAAAAACGGCTGTGGCTTTGAAGCCCGCCATCATCAACATGCCGATTGCAAGTGAGCGATTAAAGCCCAAGCGCGTGATAGCGTGCGCGCACCATGGCAGAAGTAGTGCGTAGAGCGCGTGTGTGCCTCCAAAATAGAGAAGGGTCAGGTAGAGACTATGCCCCGAAACGATATATACAAACACGGGAATAAATACTCCCAGAAGGGCCGACGCAAATCCATGCAGTATGGTGTCACCCAAGAAGAGACGGACAAAATTGGCATGTCGTCTCGTTTCACGCGCTTCTGTGCCGCTGGTAGGTGTCATGGTATCTCGAGCGCACTCATAACAGTTGAGACAGTTCAGCGCCCATCGCGTGTTTATAGATAATCCAGCGGGTTTAGATAGCCGGACCACGCCGACACCGGAATGGTAAGCGTCACACCGTTACTTCGACAGGTATATTGCTTGAATTGGACCGCTTCTGAAGCATATACGGAAAGATGCAGATGGGGTCCTGTAGCATAGCCGGTTGCACCGCTATGTCCGATCAATTCACCTGTTGCAACTGTCTGCCCTTTTGAGACCGCTATTGAAGAAAGATGCGCATACAGGGTTGTGAGTCCGTTGTTATGGCGAATAAGTACCCATTTGCCGTACTGACACATATGCGCAACAGTAGAGTTTACTTCGACGACCGTGCCTGCAAGTGCGGCAGTAATGCGCGTACCGGGCGCGGCGCGGAAATCAACACCATTGTGACCCTGTCCTCGGTAGGCGCCTGATTGTGCAAAGGCGGTGTTACCAAAATACTGCGTAATGCAATGCGGATTACCAAGGGCGCTGACAAACGAGGGACAATTCGCCATATAGGTTGGGTCAAATGGCCAGGTGAGTACGCCGGAACCGGCCCGAGGAATGGTTGAGGGATTGAGCACAAACTGCAGTTTAGATTCGAGATCTCGAAGTTCGGTAAGAAATTGATCGCGCGCGGCAATACGCTCACGCAGTTGTCGTTGATACTCTTCTTCTTGGTTTGACGTGGCAGTCAATACGCGGGATTTTTCTTGTCGGTTCGCGCTCAGTGCAGAGCGTTCACCGTTAAGTTCTTGCTGGAGTTCCGTCAGACGCATGCGCACTCGCTCGCTTTCGGAAATGCTCGTTTCAAGACGTTCTTTTCGTTCTTGGATGAGTTTAAGATTGGCGTAAATCGCTTCTTGGAATGCCATCGTCTCGGACATCTCATCCCAAAATTCCGCAAGGCTGTTGTGCGTAAGAAGCGCCTCAAGCAAGGTTTTGTTGTCCAGTTCGTCGATCCGCCGCAGAGAATTCGCGATGATCTCTCCATCTCGCTCAATGAGAAGTTCGGTCTCGCGGATCGCCATATCCAGCTGGCGCAGTTCAAGATCAGTGCGATTGATCTGTTCGGAGGTTAACGCGATCTCTGACTCGAGTTTGTTGCGCGAGAGATCAAGTGTGCGAATTGTTGATTCGAGTGTTTGCCGTTCGGCGGTTACACCGGCGAGTTCTCTCTGGTAGCGCTCAATTTCATCACGTAGCTCGATCAAGCGTTTATTGCGATCAAAAATAAGTTCACGTAATTGATTCGGATCTTCATTCTGCGCATTGCCGTAGTTGACGATTGCAAAAAATCCCACACCCAATGAGGCGCCAAGCACCACGACCGTAGCTATGAAAAAAGAAAGTATACGTACATATAGCCGCGATTCTTGCGAATACGCGAGCGTATCTGTTTGTGGTATCAGTGTGCGATTTCGCATAGCGACTGAGCGCGTGTGAGACGTGAAAGCGTCATATCTTTTCCCAGTGCTTCGGCGAGTGTGAACGGATCGGGAGAACGGTCCCGACCGGATAGTGCATACCGAACAGGCCAGAGGACCGCCCCCTTCCCTTCTTTCTCGGCATATTCCCAAAGTGCTTCTTTAATCGCGCTTGCCGACCACTGGTCGTCGCTTATATTATCCAACAATCGAATCACTTCTGCAAGTCTCTCGGCGGTTGCAATCGGGTCAGGATCTTTTTTCCATACCAGTGCTTCGGATGCGTAGTCAATCTCGGACTCAAGGAATGTGTACTCCCCCGCCTTGATGAGTTCAGCGAATTCAGCGCGTGTCGCAACGCGCTCGATCGCATCTTCTCTTAATGCGGTACTGCGTGCCAAAGCGCTTTGCAAGGGCGTACCGACTATCTCGGGAGTTTCCAAAAGATACGCCGTCTGTTCTTCAGGCGAAAGAGATCGAATATAGTGCTGGTTGAACCAATCCAGTTTTTCGATTGAAAACATAGCTCCTCCTTTTTGCACTCCCGTGAAATCAAAAGCATCGATCAGTTCATCCATAGAAAAGATCTCTTGATCGGTACCGGGATTCCAGCCCAGTAGTGCCAAGTAGTTTATTATCGCTTCCGGAAGGTATCCTCGATCGCGATAAACCTCAATACCCGCGTTGTGTTTGCGTTTTGATAATTTCGATCGATCGGGAGCCAAAATGAGCGGAAAATGAGCGTACGTAGGCCGTTCATACCCAAGCGCTTCTTGAATGAGTATCTGGCGAGGTGTGTTGGAGATATGTTCTTCTGCACGCAGTACGTGAGTCACACCTGCTTCATGGTCATCGTACACAACTGCTAAATGGTAGAGTGGGTCGTCAACAGTGCGCGCAATAACAATATCGCCCAGTTCAGTGGTATCGAAGGTTATGGGGCCTCGAATTTCATCATTAAAGGTGATCGTTTTGTTTGGATTGCGCAGTCTAACAACTTCAACCGTTTGGGTTGGATCTTTCTGTGATGGTTCTTTCGATACGTACGCAACTCCGCGCCGAATCATATCTTCCAGCGCTGCTCTGTGTGCATCTAGGTGCTCAGACTGCTTATATCGTATATCTGCTTCCAATCCGCACCATGAAAAATCGTTCCATATCGCTTCTTCGTATTCTGTTTTACTTCTTTCACGATCA
>PWVU01000063.1 GCA_003561715.1 Candidatus Kaiserbacteria bacterium
GAATATTACTGCACTACAATGACGGATGACGAAGAAGAGCTCCAATAAACAAGATCGGATTGATCACAAAGACCTCGCTGAAAAACCTCGATCTCTCGGTGCGGATATTGAATTGGTAGAGTGATCGCGAGCTCGAACCGATTATATGTTGGGCGGCGCGGCTTTAGCCGCGCCGCTATGTGCTAATTACTAAAACCTAGTACCTAATCCTAACACCAATCCCTAAAAGCGTAGCGCCCTAACTTCCCTAAATCCTAACTCCTACTGCCTAACCTGCTATACTAGCCCCATGCACCTCGTATCCGTCGCACCGATCGTCCGCGGAAATCGTATTCCGGAGCTGAACTATTTTTCCAAACACCACGTGGCGGTCGGCTCGCTGATAACTGCAGACGTCCGCAACCGCGAAGTACATGCGATCGTCCTTTCCTGCGAGCCGGTGCGCGATATGAAACTTGCCATACGCTCCGCAGACTTCGCACTCAAAAAGATCACGCCCCGCGCATCCCGCCCCTTTCTGCTTCCCGCCCTTGTCGAGACCCTCACGCGTGGCGCACGCTACTACGCGTCCTCTCCCGGCGAACTGCTCTATCACCTCATCCCGCAATCGGTCCTTGCCGAGATCGACCATATACTGCCCGACGATACGCACCCAACACATGGGCATGATGCAAACACCACACGCCATGAGCATCTCCTCTTCCAAGCAGGTCGCACCGAGCGTTACGATGAGTACAAAAATCTGGTGCGATCGCTCTTTGCAAAAAAACGATCCCTCCTTATCTTGGTGCCCGGGCGCATCGATGCCGAACGCGTTGCAGGCGCGCTCACCAAAAGTGCCGGACCGTACCTCTACGTCTTCCACGGCGGACTCACCCCAAAAAAGATGCAACTTCTTGCATACTCTCTCCTCCGCGAGCCGCACCCGGTGGCGATTGTGATGACCGCGGGCACTCTCGCGTTACCCCGCTCCGACATCGGCACGATCGTGATCGAGCGCGAGAGTGGCGCGGGATACAAGCAACCGCGACGGCCGTTTGCCGATCTGCGCACACTTGCCACATGGTATGCTGAAGCACTCGGCATTCCTCTCAGCACCGCCGACCTACCCCTCTCGGTCGCCGCCATGCATCGGCTTGAAGCGGGACACGCACAACCTCTGCGGGATATACCAACCCGCGTCCCCAAAACCGTCCCCGCTCACCTTATCGACGTGCGCGAAGCAAAACCACTTCACCCGCGCTCACCGTTTGTCGTACTCGGTGCTGATCTCCATCGCGCGATACAGGAGACCGCCCTCCATGGTGGTCACACGTTTCTCTTTGCCGCGCGACGCGGCATCGCACCGGTCACTATCTGCCAAGATTGTGGCACACGCGTGTCGTGTCTTGCGTGTGGCGCGCCGGTTGTCTTGCATCGTATGGGCAACGATCAAGTCTTTGTCTGCCACGCGTGTGGCGCAATGCGCAGCGCACACGAGACCTGCAAACAGTGCACCTCCTGGAAATTAACCCCGCTTGGTATCGGCGTACAGTTAGTTGAGCGTGAAATTGAGCACCTCTTTCCCGACACACCACGATTTGTACTCACTCGCGATTCAGTAAAGACACATCGAAACGTACTGGCGACCATGCGCGAGTACATGGCGACACCGGGCGCGATCCTTATCGGCACGGAGATGGCGCTCCCCTATATGCCCCTTGAACTCGACACAGTGGGAGTCGTCTCGCTTGATTCGATGCTCTCCATGCCCGGCTGGAATATGTACGAGCGTATACTGACCATGCTCTTTTCTTTGCGTGAGGCGACCCGCGGGGCGCTCTATGTCCAAACACGCAAACCCGAGGAAGAGCTGTTAAAACTCGCGCTCAACGGCAATCTCAGCACCTTCTATCGCACCGAGTTTGCCGATCGCAAGCAGTACGGCTATCCTCCCTACAGCACACTGGTCAAAATCTCATGCGAAGGACGCGACGACATGGTGCGCGCAACCATGCGCACGCTTGCCGAGCGCCTCGCACCCTACGGCTTCACGATGCTGCCCCACGTGCTCACCACGCCCAAGGCGACCGCGCTCATGCATGGCTTTCTACGCCTTCAACCCGAAGACATTGCAGATGTCCAAAGCGAGAAACCGCAATCACGCAGTCGACGCAAACCGTCGCCAACCGACCACTCACCCGCGCCAATTCCCACCTGGCCCAACGACACCCTAATTGATCGCATCGGCGATCTTATGTCTCTTATTACAATTGAGGTAGATCCTGAGCGGATACTATAATTTTACTAATTAAGAAATTTGTGCTTTAGTTTTCTAAGAACTCTACTGAACCTTCAACCAACCGGAGACATCGATGCCCAACGAAACACCGTGGATTATCAGCGCTGCAAGAAGCGGCAATCCGCAGATGAAAAGAATGAACGGCCGAGCACTTGCCACGAAAGTCGGCAAACTAGCCGCAAAGCGGGGCTGTACTGCATCAACTATTTTTGCAGATGCCTACAGTAAGGCTGGCAAAAGCTTGAGCGAAGGCATCGCCGCTTTTGACAGCTTTTACGAAAGCTTGAAGGCTGGCTACCGGGCTGAAATTCCACCTCTGGTCCTGAAGTACTGTCAAGAGACATGGAATAATCAGCTTGTCTGTGACGAGTGCGGAGCGAACTTCGACTTCCCGTCGAGGTTTATCACTCAAGGAGCAAACGGTTCCGCTCCGCGACACTTCTGCACGCAGGAGTGCTTTCAGAGAGCGAGTCCGCTCAAGGTGTCTGCCAGAATGGCAGAAATCATAGGGTTACCGCCTCCCGAGCGGCAAAAACAGGCGCCTTCACCAAGAGCGGCAAGTAATCCGACAGGACCACCACAGCCGATACAGGCTACACGCGACGCAAACACAACCGAGCAGGAGTACGAGATGGGACACAAGCAACGCGGCGGTCAGCGTGATGGTAGAGGAGAGAAACCACTCGACAGTGCGACAGGCAAGCTGAACGAGGAAATTGCGGCAGGGAAAGCTGAAATCCGGACCGTCGCCAAAACCGCCGGTGATGAAGCCCGCGCGGCGACCATGACCCTACTCAAACAAGCAAAGGAGGAAATACCGGAGCTCGGAAGAGGGGTCGAGAAGGATCTCCGCGAGAGGTTCGAGCCGGATTTTGCTCGACTTGAAACCCTCTGTGCGGCGCTTAAGGCCGAGCGAGAGCGTCTGGCACAAGTACGGGAGGAGGTCAGCAAAACGCTCGAGCAACTCAAGAAGCGCGAGGCAGAGCTTGCGGCGACCATCGCCTCAGCCAAGGAGGCGGAAGCCAAGCGAGCCGAGCGCTTTGCCGACATTGTGGCAGAACTGCAGAGTGTGCTGGCTTCGGCCGGTTCTCCTTCACCTCACCAAGAGGAGACGGAGCAAGAGCAACCCGCTCCTGCGCTGGCAAAGCGGAGGGGAAGACCGAGGCGGGAAAGACCTTTCCAAACGGTCGCCGATTCCAGCCCTCCTGCGCCGGAACCTGCTCAGCCGAAGCCGGTCGAGCAATCCCAGCCGCCCGACGAAGAGGATCTGGGACACGGCTTGCGACCTTCGGCAATACGAGAGATGACTACGAAAGTCGCTAGGAGGTGGCTACAAGCCAGCGGTCTCTCCCGTGAAGCGAAAAGACTCCTTCGAATGAAGGTGCGGGGAGAGGAAATCTGATCATTAAATCGGGCGCGGGCGGCACCAGCCGACCGCGCCCACCATTTTTTCTCATATCCTTAAAGGGTGTATTACGCCATTACCAAATCTCATTGAACTATTCCCACAATCTCAACAAATTGTCTCCAGTTAACTGGAGGTCGTTTCATTTTTTGACCACACTGTGATATGACACATACGCCCCGCATCACTACACCGCTTGTCTCTCAGGCAATAAACCGCTAGGATTACCCCATGTGCAACATCAGATCTGAGATCGTCCAGAAGGGATATCCCTCACTCCATACCAAAGCCGAGCCGGTACGTGAGGATGAATTCGGTACGCCCGAGCTACTTGCGATCATTGCCGCTATGAAAAAAGCGCTTGCGGGCGAGGAAGATGGCGCGGCGATAGCCGCGCCCCAGATCGGTATCAGTAAGCGCATCTTTGTGATCGCTGAGAACATTTTCGGACCCACGCACCCCAAATACGGCAGTAAAGATCCCCATCTCGTTTTTATCAATCCCGAGATCACCAAACTCTCCAAAAAGACTGCGATCATGGACGAAGGATGCCTGTCGGTGCGTGGCACCTACGGCAATGTTCGCCGCGCCGTGGGTGCAACCGTTTCTGCACGTGATGAGCACGGTGTGCCATTTATACGTGGTGCAGGCGGTCTCTTGGCGCAAGTATTCCAACACGAGACCGATCACTTGAATGGCGTCCTGTTTATCGATCGCGCACTAGAAACCTGGGATGCCGAGTATCCCAAACGCAAAAGCGAGTAAGTACTAGCTACACATCCCATCCTACATTTAGCGACTCCGCCTATGTCCACCAACCCCTCCATCGCTTTCTTTGGCACGCCCGACCTTGCCGTCCCAGTGCTTAACGGACTCAAGGCCCGCGACTTTGTCCCGTCACTCATCATCACCCAGCCCGACAAGCCCAAAGGGCGCAAACTCATCCTTACACCTCCACCGGTCAAAGTCTGGGCAGATGAACACTCGATCGAAACGCTCCAGCCGACAAAGCTCGACGATGCGTTTATGGAAGCAATCCAGGGGCGAACCTTTGATCTCTTTATTGTCGCCGCCTACGGACTTATCATTCCTCAGCGCGTGCTCGATCTGCCACAATGCGGCACGCTCAATGTCCACCCTTCCCTCTTGCCAAAGTACCGCGGCGCTTCACCCGTGCAAGGTCAAATACTTGCCGACGATCGTGCGTGCGGAATCACCATTATGGAGATGGATGCGGGAATGGATCATGGTCCGATCGTGGCGCAAGCAGAAGTCACGACCGAAACATGGCCGCTCAAAGCAACCGACCTCCATGCACTGTTATGGCCAAAAGGTGCGGAACTTCTTGCCGACTGCATCCCACCCTATTGTGAAGGCTCGCTCGTCCCGATCCCGCAAGCACACGAAGAAGCGACCTTCACAACAAAGTTCAAAAAAGAAGACGGCAAACTCGATCTGGCGCATGACGATCCGTACCAGATGTATCTCAAGTACTGCGCATTCGATTCGTGGCCGGGCGTGTACTTTTTCGAGGAGATTGACGGCAAGCAAGTGCGGGTAAAGATCACCGACGCGGAATTTGCCGAGGACACATTCCGTATCAACAGAGTCATTCCCGAGGGAAAGTCAGAACAGAAGTATACTTCATAACACTGTGGAGGGACCAAAAATACAAAATAATAGCGAGAACGTACTTGATAATAGCGAGAACGTACTTGCAGAACGGCGCAGCATACTCTCCCTCCTTTCTGAATTGAAAGAAGGAAAATATGCATCTTTGGGTGCAGCTGTCATCGCTTCTCAGTTAGCTGCCTGCTCAGGAACACTCGAGCGCGCTCATACCCCCGAGGGCACGCGCGCGCATCTTCAAGCAGTAGAACAATTAGATCGTCAAGGGTATCCGGTTTCGGTCATCGAGGAATTATGTATACTTGAACCAAGCGATAGTTATCCGGCACCTCTATTTATACGACAGCTACATAATATTCCCGGATACGAGACCCTCCGAGATGCCATGGAACAATCGCCCCACCGTGACGCAATTACACAACACATCATTCCCAGCCAAAAAGCTATCGCTGAAATCATCAGAGAGATGACGAACGCTTCTGAAACTCGCATTACTGTCTATCACGAAGGAAAAGACGACGAAGCCATAAAGGCTGATTATCAGTTTCGAGAATATTTCTTAAGATTACGATCGAAATTATTCTCGTTACCGAACACACCAGAAGGAATAGCAGAATTACAGCTTGAGTGGGATATTTTTTTCAATAATCCAGGCATATCATTCAGCGAGGTCTCCCCAATTTCGATTGGTACTGTCCAACTGTTCAAAGAGAGAGTCGCCACCGCAGAGGCGCTCAAATTATCGCAGACTGAGCAAGCATCGCTCGAGGATATTCAGCTCGGAATATATCTTACTGAACGACACCTATACGAATCCGGAAGTATTATTTCAGACCCAACATACAACATTACGCCAGAAGACCTGTGGCTGTATACACACGGCGGTGTAGCAAAAGAATTTCTTCTACATGATGGAAATTACGACATGGGTCCAGGAGGCTCTTCAGAGCTCATCGAAGCAAGTAGTAAGGCCTATCAAGACGAGCAGGCTGCATATCAAAAGTACCTGGAGGAAAGAACTTTAAGCAGTTGGATGAAATTTACTCGAATAGCACAAGAGGCTGCAGCGAGCGATGACGCTCGTGACAAATGGGTCATGGACTATATCCAACAACAAGATTCCAGCGCTACGTTACCGGTCATCGTATATGGAGCAGGGCACACAATGCCGGGCGCAATTACCTGCACTCCTCGCATCAACTACAACATTGAGTGATCACCGGCAGCCACTAGTTACACCCCCCGTACCCGCTTTTTAACCTCCGCCCCGCCCTTGCGCTCCATAGTCTCTTTTTTTCGCTTGGCGCGGCGCAATTCTTTTTGCAGTTCGTGCTTCACCTCATCGACCGCCGCCTCAAGCGTCTCGCCTTGCGCGGTTGCGCGATGCAGGGCACCTTTCGTGTCAAGGTTTGCCTCGGCATAAAACACATCGCCGGTCTTTTGCGAACTTGAGCGCTTGAGCTCCACTTCACACAATGCGTTCTTTGAGGCAGTACCCAACAATTTCTCAAAGGTCCCAAAGCGCTTCTCGACATACGCCTGAACTTCTTCGGTCAACTTCACTCGTTTGGTGATATAGGTGATCTGCATATGCTATCTATTATGCTTATTAATCACGCCCCCAACAGTACCGGTGCGAGCCATCACGTCTTGATCGCCCACAAAGGAGCAACTGAGTCGATTACGCGCTAGCCGCATTGGACGCGTCGCTCGGTCCGTAGTGGTCTTTCAAATAATCGATGATCATACCCGACTCATACAGCATGACATCGTTTTCACCATCGACCAGAAACGGCACTTGACGCTTCCCCCCTTTGGCAATGACCTCATCAATGACCCCCTCGTCTTTCACATTTTTTTCTTCGTATGCAATGTCGGCACCCTTCGCGTACTCAAGGACCGCCCCGCAGTACGGGCACCCGGTCTTTACATAAAGTGTGAGCATGGAGTAGATAGTAGCTGATAATTCGACATCTCCCAGTATACCAAAGACCGCCCACCACTCGCCACCCTCTACCCATTCCTACCCCACCAGCCACCACACCGCCAAAAACAGCGCAATGAAAGCAAGCCCGAGGAGTGTATAGGCAAGGCGCATATATGTCGTAGTATACACCTTACCTGCATTACCTATTCACGCAAAGCGTATCCGAGAAAGTTGCGAAATAGGGCGTTTTTCAGTATAGTGTCGAACAGTCGCTTTGTACTTTCAGACCAATATTGAAAGAAGCGACAACGATTCGTAGGAGCGAAGTGGTGGAGTGAGAACGTCTGGGGGACGTTCGCAAGACCTTGCCAGATAGTTCTTGAGGCATCGAAAAGAACTATCGACAAGGTGTACAGCTTCTGTAAGAAGGTCGGCGGTGCCGACTGCGTAGTACAGGATCATTCCGCAACGAAGTTCATCTACGGAAAGCAGAAATA
>PWVU01000050.1 GCA_003561715.1 Candidatus Kaiserbacteria bacterium
CTCCCACACTGCCCGTCTTTTTTCAGATCAAACAGGTGGGCTAAACGACGCCTTTTCCCTTTCTGATCCGAATACCCTCTGCTATACTTCTCCCTGACATGTATAAAGATACGATCGTTATCTCTCTCGGCGGGTCACTGATTGCCCCGGACGACCTCGATACAACCTTTCTTAAAAAATTCAAAAAGACGATCGATGGATTTCTCGCCGATGGTAGGCGCTTTGTACTCATCACCGGCGGCGGACGGATATGCCGTAAATATCAAGATGCCGCTCGCAAAGTTACAAAGCTAACTGATGATGACCTTGATTGGCTTGGTATCCACGCAACCCGCCTCAATGCGCACCTCATGCGCACTATCTTCCGAGACGAAGCGCATCCCGTCATCATCACGAACCCCGACGAAATACAAGATACACCCAAGCATGCGCGTCTCATTGTTGCCGCCGGCTACCGACCAGGTGCCTCGACTGACCTTCGCGCGGTACAGATCGCGCAACACATTGGTGCGAGCAAACTCATCAACCTTTCCAATATCGACTACGTTTACACCGCCGATCCGCGAAAAGACAAGAACGCAACTCCGATCAAAGCGATCGACTGGCACGACTTTCGTGCACTCTTGCCCAAAGACTGGGACCCGGGTCTCTCCGCGCCGTTTGATCCCGTCGCGGCAAAGCTCGCACAAACACTCAAGCTTGAAGTGGCAATCATGAACGGTGCGCGTCTCGGCGAGCTTACCAAATATCTTGAGGGCAAACCATTCAAAGGAACGGTGGTGCGATAAGGTGTCCTTGCCTTTACCGCAAAAAGTTTTCCGCAAGCGCGCGCAGGAGCGGGTGACGATTGCGCGGGTTTTCATCCATATGTTGCTGACCGAGGCTCCAGGCGATAATACCGCCGTAGCCTTCCCTGCGTGCCCACTCCGCTCGTTCTCTTGCGTCGCGCTCATCCATGTAGGTGATGAAGGTGCAGCCGTCGGCGCCGGTAGGTGTCGGGAATGAGAGGTAGGACGCATGCGCAACACTGTCGTAACGCGCAAATCGTCGGTCGTAGTAGTCGCGCATAATAAGGCGATAGCTCATTGCGCCATGGCTAATACCCTGCCCTGCAAACGATTGCCGAGGCCCGTCCACGCCCGCTTTACAGTAGCCGTAGAACGGTGCCCCGATGCCGAGCTTGCTCCGGGGAACGCCAGCATCCACATATGCTTGCATGGAGTGCTCGATCGAGGTGGGTCGTGTGGGCGCTTCATCAAAGAGTGCTGAGTGATGCCACGATTCCCAGCCGCTCCAGACGCCCGCCATATCGTACGTCATGACATTGATCTGATCGTAGAGCTGATGCGTATCGCCGAAGAAGCCAAGGTGTCCATTGCGTGCATTGCCGTTGACATGCAGAACCGCAAGCGAGAGTGGCATGTCGGGGCGCAATGCACGCAGGGCGCTAGTCAATCGCTCAAGTCCCGGGTGATCCTCGGGCAGAAGCGGCTCCCAGTCGATATCGATCCCTTCGTATCCCAGATCGTCCATCGCCGCGACCACATTACGCGCAAAGCGATCGACATTGGCGGGTGTGGTTGCGCCCACCCAGCCGTCTCGCCCCTCCGCACCGCCGCCGACAAAAAGCATCGGGGTTGCATTGTTGCGCTTGGCAAGCCGACTGACTTCGCGCGCAAGATCGCGTCCTTCGCGCTCGCGCATGTCAAAGCGCGTATCGATCGACCCGTCTCGGTTGGGTGTGACGGGCCCGAACGCGATATGAGTCATGTGTTGCCAGTCGATGTCTTGGGGCGTGAGACGGGTGCGATCCCAGCTTGGGTAGTACACCATAAGCCACCGAGCATCGTCACTGCGTGAGCGAGGTGTCTGTGTTTGCGTACGCTCTCGGGTGGCGCGAGAAGAAGCGGCTGCGACTCGAGGCGTCAAACGCTGAAAGGTCCACCGCCCGTTTCCCGCGCACCCTTCCCCGCGACAGCCGCAGTAGAATCCCTGCGCGGTATTTTCGCAGATATACGCCACGATCGAAAGGTCAGCGCCTTGCGGCACGACCGCGTACGCGCTCCCCACAAGCCATCCTCCCGCGCGACCCTGTGCCGGCACAAACGTTACCGGTTGCCACGCGCCACCGCGACGAACGTAGCCGCTTGGGAATATGAACGCATTTGCCCTGCCCGTTCCCGCTTTGACCGTTATATTCCTCTCTGAGCAGGAGGCAACAGAAAGAAGAGAGGCGCGCTCCTGTGTCGCAAACGAATAGGGCGCACCGAACGCGCCGCCGGGTAGCTCAGGCGGTACGTAGCCGGGCGCGCAGGTGGCGGCATGTGCGTAGGACACGCCACTAAAAAAGAAAGATACAAATGCCACTCCTACAGCCACAACAAGCGCTATGGCGAGTTTCTTATGAGAAATTACGTGCACGATACGAAGAACCATATCCATAGTATACCGTACTCGATGAGACGATGTGCAAACGGTCGACTTACGAGCCCCTACCTTCCAGTCCCGTCTCGACCCGCGAAAGCGCATCGCGCAATCTCCGCGGAATATCCCTGCAGTGCCGGTTATACCGATACACATCGCGAAAAAGCTCGGTATCATGCTTCACACTCTCGACCGCATCCATCAAAAAACCGAATGAGACCGTGTCGATCTCGGTGCGTTTAAATCCACCCTCGACAGTACCTTGCGCAATCAGATGCGTAAGAAAAAGCGTCTCCGCAAGCATGCGATCATGTTCGTCGGGTGTGAGATGGAGTATGACCAAACCAAGCGATGCGAGCCATTTCTCAAGCGCACGTACTGTCTCTGCAGGAAGCGTGTGTTCCGTTATCACCAATCGAAATCCCCTGAGCGAGTGTCCCGTCTTCTCATACGAAAATGGACCAAACATGGGGTGCGTGGCGATATAGGGCACCTGCGCACAGTGCTTGCGAAGTGCCTCAGTGGTATGACCCTTGACGGTCGCAACATCGACCACGATGCTCTGTGCCCCGAGATGCGGCACGACCCGCTCCAGTGTTTCTTCAAACGCATGAATGGGAACGGTCAACACCACCACATCGCATTGCGCGACCTCCTCAAGCGAAAAGAACTGCACGCCGTCCGGCTCCTTTGAGCGTGCGTACACCCGCACAGCAACATCCGACGCTTGAGTGTGCGCAAGCTCCGCCACAAACCTCCCAAACGCACCCCAGCCGATGATCCCGACCGAGCGCGGCTTTACGATCTCGTTCATATGCCGATCTTTTGCAACACATCTTCGATCTGTGCGTGGAGTTCTTCAAGAATGCCGTTGTTCATGATCGTATAGTCCGCCATCGCAATCACCGTCGCTTTCTGCATACCGTTTGGATCCGGGTCATTCATTTCGAGTGCTTCGTGCTCCACAAACTCTTCAAACGAAATCGCATCCGATTCACTTGCACGGGCTTGGATCCGCTCATAGCGCACTTGTTGGTCAGCATCTACCGCCAAGAGTAGACCGCCCTCTCGCTTGAGTGTTTCGACTTCGGCAGTTGCACGAAGAGACTCAATGACGAATCGCTCATGACCATCAGTACGCGCGCGACGAACATACTCAGTAATCAAGTAATCGTTACCATGTGTTTTGCGCAAGTCATTTGCCATCAGTCGCATGTTGGCGCGATTCACCGGAAGCTCGCGATGTTGTATTTCCTCGACCCACAGTGCGCGGGCGGAGTAATGTACAAAACCGTTAACGTCAACCAAATAGTCGACAACCGTCCCTTTTCCCCCTCCATCGGTTCCGGTAATGCCTATGATCGTCATATCTACTGTTTCTTAGACGCAAGACGCTCTTCAATCACGACCAATAAAGGAGAGGCAAAGGCAATCGAAGAGAAGACACCGGCGATCACACCGACGGTAAGCGCAAGAATAAAGAAGGTTGTTGCTGAGCCACCCAAGAAGAGAAGTGCGAGCAGTACAAAGAGCGTCGTGAGCGACGTATTGATCGAGCGCGCATACGTCTGCTCAAGCGAGCGCCCCACTACGTCCGCAAACGGCTCCTCGATATCGCGCTCGGCGTTCGCCCGCAAGTTCTCCCGCACACGGTCGAAGACAACAATGGTGTCGTTGACCGAATAGCCCAAGATCGCCAGAAGCGCCATCACAAAGAGAATATCAAGCTCCACTCCCATAAGCCCGCCCAAGACCGCAAATACGCCAAGCGGAATGATGATGTCATGGAAGAGCGTGATGACCGCCACCACCCCATAGTGCCATGATGAGACCCCGACCGATGGGCGCTTGGCGCTACGTGCCTGCTCTTCGGCTTCCGCTTGCTCGCGACGATTACGCCTGCGCTCACTGCGCGAGATCGGTTGCAGTGCTTCTTCCTCGGTGTTGGTGCGAACCGATACCGTGCGGAATGCAAAGGCAATATACAGAATGATGATGACCAATACGACTGATATTGCAACGAATGACTTGTTGCGTAGCTCAACGCCCACGATCGGCCCTACCGTATTGAGGCGCACCACTTCCATAGCAACACCGCCGCCGAGCGCAAGCGCATCTTCAACACGTGGTCGCACTTCCTCGTCCAACTCCCGAGAGCGCAACAAGAAGCCCTGCGTGTCGATCGGACGCAATGAGAATGCGCCTATATCCAGTTCGGTGATTGCCTCTTCGACTTCTGTCATTGCAGGGCGATCCGCCGGATACGTCACCTCAAGCAGGGTGCCACCGGTAAAGTCGATGCCGAATCGCAATCCAAAGACCGCGATCGCAACCACCGAAAGCACCATCAGTAAACCTGATACTGCGAGAAAGATTGTTTTGTTGCGGATGAAAAACATGGGAAGAGTAAAGAGAAAAAAGAAAAGATTAAAAATTCATCTCGGACTCAATCAGGTCTTTCAGCTTGTCGAGCGAGGTTTGTTCAAGCGGATGTGCAAGCCCTGATCCGTCGTTCATCCATTCTGTGTATGACAGTTTTGTGGTCGCATCGTCAAGAGAGCTGTATTCGTACCGAACGGTATACGACCCATCCTCACTCGTCAACTCAAAGCGCCTATCTTGCTCAAAATCTGTAACGCTCAGCGTGCCCAGTTCATTCGTATATTTCGTACCCACACCCACGTCATCCGTATGTTTCTCCTCATGCACAATACCCTCACACCACTTTGGTGTGTTCGCGGGATCGATAGTGTACGCAAATACTCGCGCAACGGGAGCGTTGATGGAACTGTCGAGGGTATGTTTGTTCATAGGCGATTTTGTGCTCTTTTCTCTTTTCTTTTTACTCTTCTGTCTTTTCTCTCTCGAGTCCACTGCCATACAAGACCTTCACGGTCTTTGCCTCGGTTGCCGAGGCGGTCGCCAGCATGAAGGTGCGCGTAATCACGATCGCCGTAAGCATGGATACGATGACACCGATACCGAACGTGAGCGCGAAGCCCTCAACGATCGAGGTACCGAACCAGAACAGGATGATCGCAGTGAAGATACTTGAGAGATTGCCATCGCGAATGGGAAGCCACGCACGCGCAAAGCCGTCGCGAATGGCATGGCTGAGTTTCTTACCGATGCGCAACTCTTCTTTCAAGCGCTCAAAGATAAGAATGTTTGCATCGACCGCCATACCGATCGAAAGAATGAATCCCGCAACACCCGCCGCCGTGAGCGTGATCGGGATCACCTTAAAGAGCGAAAGCATGAAGAGTATGTACAAGCTGAGGGATGCGACCGCGATAAGACCCGGAACGCGATACCAAAAGACAAAAAAGAGGGCGACCAATGCAAGACCGATCAGCCCCGCAATGACTCCTTTCTCCACGGTCTCTTCTCCCAAACTCGCACCGATGGTCTGGGTGTTCACCAGCATGATCGGCACCGGCAGGGCACCGAAGTTGAGGTCGCGTACCAGCTCGCGCGCCTCGGTCGAACTGAAGTTGCCCGAAATGGTAGCCGCACCACCGCGGATCGCTTCTTGAATGACCGGTTGCGACAGCAATTCGCCATCGAGAAAGATCGCGAGTTGCTGACCCACGTGCGCACCGGTGATTTCACCGAAGAGTTGCGTTCCCTCTCGATTGAAATTCACCACCACGGTCGGCTCTCTTCCCGGTGCCATATCACCAGGTATCGCACTACGGAAATCGAGTTGTGCGCGATCAATAAAACGTCCCGTAAAGCCAACATCCCAATACTCGTCAAACTCGGGACTGGTAGTCGCGATCGTTGTGGTACCCGCCGCCGCACGAAGTGAACCGTCCGGATCGAAGAGTTTGAATTCCAAAAGCGGTGTTTGTCCGATGAGCCGAATCGCCTCATCGACATCAGTCACCCCGGGCAACTCAACAATAAGTCGCTCTTGCGTACCCCCTTCGGCAAAGATACTGGAGCGCTCAACTTGTACCAGAGGCTCGGCAACCCCAAACAGATTGACACGTCGCTCGATCACCTCGCGCAACGAATCCATAGCATCGCGCACTTCCCCTTCGGGAATGCCTGACACATCGGCCTGGTAGACCAAGTGCGAACCACCAGTCAGATCAAGTCCCAGACGAAACGGGAAGCGCGACTCCGGGTCAGTCTCGCTTGCGTATACAAAATACCCCAACAATCCTCCCACAATCACAAACCACGCCGCCAGTATCCGCGTTTTCAGCAGGGTTGAGGTGGTAGCATTCTCTTCGGAAATACTTCGCGTATGTGACTGAACTTCGGTCATTGCCCTCTGTTATATCAGTTTTTCTGCCAAAAGTCGATGCAACTAGACATGCTCGCCGGCGCGGATTCGACGCAAGGTAAGCAAATTTTCAAGCACTTTCGCTACCGCAATAGGTCCGATGCCACCGGGAACCGGGGTAAAAAGGGACGCCTTTTCAGCACACGCCGGATCTGCGTCTCCGGCAAGCTTTCCTTCGCTTTCGCTGGTGCCGGCATCCATAACAATAGCACCCTCTTTGATCATATCGGGGGTCAACAATCCGGGTGACCCCGCTCCCAAAATGATCATGTCCGCCTCTCTGGTCGCTACGGCAATATCCGGCGTATCGCGTGTGACCGTGGTCACCTCTGCGCCCATGTGGGTCGCCCATATCGCAGACGGTGTTCCCACCAATTGCCCATCGCCTACGATAACTACTTTTTTTCCTGCCGGGGCGCTATGCTGGCGATACAGTATCTCACTGATTGCCGCAACAACCGGCGGAAAAATGGGGAGTCGTTTTTCTTTGAATTGCTGGAATGCGGTCAATCCATACACATCCACATCATGCGTTATAGGCATGACTTGGCGAATGGTATTGGCATCAAGAGAGGGCGCGAGTGGTAATTGCACGAGCAATCCATCGTGCGTACGTGCCGCTTCAAGAAGCGCATGCACAAACGCTTCGGTTTTCTGTCGGTATGGACTCTGTATAACATCTACCGTAATACCCACTTCTTCCGCGGCGCGAATCTTTATATCAACGAACTTTTTTACTTCAAAAGTAGACTGAGATATAAACACCGCCAGCGAAGGCTGGGGCTTCATAAGAGATGCCTCACGGGAAAGACTCTGATGCAGTTCGCGCGCTATTGCCTTACCATCAACGATCATACTAAAGTTATAACAAATTAGACGAACATTGTATACGGCACGTTATAGCTCACAATTAATTGCACCGACATCGAAGCGAATAGCTCACAATTCGGGTACCGTGGTCGCCATATGCATATGACGACCAAACACACCATATTTGAGGAGAAAGCACAGGAGTA
>PWVU01000001.1 GCA_003561715.1 Candidatus Kaiserbacteria bacterium
TAGGCCATTATTAATACTTGTCATTTTGGAATAATTCACCTTTAATTTATCAATTCAAGATTTATAGATTCTATCTTCTTGGCTTGATTGGACATCAACAACATCTCAAGCGCTTGATGGTCCACAACCAGTAGCGATATATTGTTTTTTTTGCTAATCAATTCTTCCTGAGATATCCTGACGTTATAGATTTTTCCTTTAAAAAAATTTGCAGATCCATGATCACCTTTTCCAAGAGAAAGGACTCTTTCTGCAGAGTATCCTTCAAGAAAAACTGAGTCGCCAATGGGTGTCCTGCCAGTAGAATTACCGTTTAAATAGGAGTCAAAAAATCCATTTTTTTGTATTGTGTTAGGAAAATAAACTGCAACCAGGGTGTTATTAGAATTATTATAAAAATTAGTTGATTTTGTACTTAAAAAACTCCTATTGTCATCATTGAGTCTACCAATACGAAATTCTGTACCATTGGAGTTTTGGTATATTTCCCAACTGTAGCGCCCGACTAATTGCTGAAAGTTATTTGATGATTCTTCCGGCACCCACTCCACATACACCGTAAATGGACCGTCTTCAAACATATCCGCGGTGCCGGGCATTTCTAATCGACTGTTGCCATCGAAATACATCCCACCATCAAACCAAAAGGCGTTGCCGACTAAGTCGGGGACGGGGAGCTGGACGCAGATTTCTGAAGGGGCGGGCGAGGCGATAGCCGAGCCCGCCTCAGGGGTGCTGTCGGTACTCGTTCCTAGAGTCATCTCTAGTGCTTGTAAGTCGAAGTCACCGATTATGGTGCCACCCTGGTCGAGCCACTTGGCTATTTCTTCGGTCGAGGTACTACAGCGTAGCCAGTCCGCTAGGGCGCGCTCGGAGACCTGCGGGGTGAAAGCGGTCTCCTGCTTGGTGAAGTCCCACACGTAGTCCCACTCATGCTCGTCGGGATCAAAGTCTATGACCGGTGGAATAATGGAGACGCCTTCGTCGCCCTCGACCGTGACGGTGATCTCGGCGTCTCTCAGCACGACCGGGGGCTTGAACACAGCATAAGCAATGCCGTTGAGCTCTCTATACGTGGTGCCGTCGGGCGCTACCTTGGGCGCGGAGAGATCGGGAGAGGGCTGGAGGTAGAAGGCCTTACGGCTGTCGGTATCGCCCTCGGCACCGACGTCTATGGTGAAGGTGCGTTCGTAGCCGAAGGGGAGGTAATTGATATAAAGGACGTAGGCGAGAAAGGCCAGCGGTATGCCGTAAGCCAGCAAAGTGAGCGTACGCGCAAGCCAGCGGGGCGCGGGGGTCTCCGTTGTTTCTTCGGACGGGTGTTCTGCGATGTATGCCGGGGAGTCGGGCGTGGATGGGCGGGATGGGGTGGGTGGGCGGCGCGGCACTGCCGCGCCGCCGTGTGTTTCCGTATGCGCATCGGGCGCGTGTGCTTCTGACCATTGGTCGGCGTGTTGCGCGGATGCCGATCGCGCATATACGTGGGGCGCATGTGCTGTGTCGCTGTGGTAGAGGTCGTGGGCGCGCGACGCAGTCGCGCGCGCCTTGCGGGAGGGAGCTTCCACGCCATCAGACTTGGGAGTACGCGCCGCGCGCGTGGTGCGCGCGGTCTGCGCGCCATGCTCGCCCGGGGCAGGGGTGGCACGCCGCGTACGCGGCGTGCGTTGGGTGTCGGTGTTGGTTGGTTTACGAGGCATGATCAGGGTTTTGATGGTGGCGCATCTTCTACGTATTCCGCGGGAAATCGGTACACCCATACTTGCGAGTAGGCGTTGGTATACCGCTCGTACACAAAATCCGCATTGGCTTGTATATATGCTACCGTATCGGGTGCCAATCTACCATCTAGCGCCATATAGTCAAAGATAATGAAGCCCGATGCGCCATCCATCCGCGTGCGCAGGGCATCGACATCGGCAAGCACGTGCGCGCCCACGTAGTACTCGCGCCCGTCGCGTATCGTATTGGGCAAGGTGGAGTGTCCGAGGTAGTTGTAGGCGAGCCAGTAGCCCGGCTCACCCAGGAAGATCTTGGTGAAGTGAGGATGGGAGGAGATGATGAGGTCGTCCTCGGTGCGCTCTTGGGCGATGTAGGCGTAGGCATCGTTCCAATCGGGCTGAGGGGTATAGGCATAGAAGCCGGCGGTCCCCGGGAAGCGTCGCTCGTGTGTGGGATCGTCCGCCTCAAGCCAGTAGTGCGTACGCGGCATGAGCGTGCCGGTTCCGAGTGTCACAAAAAGCACACCCACCACACCAAGCACACCCACGCGCCAGAGGCGCTGTATACGATCAGCGCTAGCGATCGTGAGATGCGCAAGGCGATACGTGCCCACGGCGGCACAGAGGAACAGAACGGGCGTGAGATGCCACGCGTAGCGGTAGTGGATGATATCGGTCAGGAACATGAGCGGCACAAGGTAGCTCACCGCGGTAAAGGAGAGGAGGAGGAGTAAGGGGCGCCCGCCCGTGGGCGGGCGCCACAGCCCAAAGATCGCAAGCGGCACCAGCACGACGTACGTGGTCAGGTAGTACGCAAGATAGTGTGGCGCGACAGTGTATACCGTGAACTCTTCGAAAAGACGCGCAATGCGTGCGGTGCCGAGTGTAAGCTCGAGCACCAGCGCGGTAGCGGGGATCGCCAGCGTGGCAAGCGCGATCGGGCGCCACTGTATGTGCTCACGCAAAAAGAGACGATCGACGAGTATCCACGCAAGCATGATGAACGGCAGAAGGTAACCCAGCCCGTGCGTCAGGATCGCGAGCACGGTTGCACCGATCGCCACGGTGATGGTGAGCGCGCGTTGCTTCTTGTAGTAGTACGCATGGTAGAAAGCAAGAAGCGCGATCCAAAAGAACAGCGCAAAGAGCGTGTACCACCGCGCTTGTCGCGACCACGCGATCTGGAAGTAGGCAAAGGCGATGAATGCGGCACTCAAGAGTCCTATCCAGGTGCCGGCATGATGCCATGGTTCTGCGCCGCGCCATCCGCGCGCTCGGTGGGTCGGGTCGTGGGTGGATGGTATCGACGCATCGGCGCGGGGCGAGGATAGCTCATCTCCCAGACGCCGCCCTATATAGTAGAAGAGTATGATGAGCAGGATGCCTGCAAGCGCCGCAGGGAGGCGGTAGATGGTGGCGGTGTGTCCGAAGGTGTCGGCAAGCCATGCGGTCGGGTAGCAATAGATAGGGCAAGAATAGGGAAGACCGGAGTCGAGCACGCTTTTGCCGGTCTCGGAAATGGCGAGGACGGCGTTGATGGTGTAGCCCTCATCCATCCAGTAGGATTGCCCGCCGAGGTCGTACAGGCGCAGGAACGCGCCCATACAGACGAGCGCAAGGAGTATAAGCAGGGCGCGGTGGGTGCGCATCTGTGCAAAAAGGCGTGTCGTGGCGGGCGAGGCGCTTTGAGTGGGGGTGTTGGGGGTGGTGGTCGGCATGGGTCGGGCGAAATGGTCGGGTGATACGTGGGTGCACAGTACCACGCAAGTGCGGTTTGTCAATTGCTCGCTCATGAGCGCACTCATGAGCTCGCAGAGGGCGGAAAAGGCGCGGTTGCGGGGTGGCTGAGTGGTTTGCTTCGAGTTCTGCACGCACGGCTTAACATGGACATGAATGGGGTTTGCGCGAGGGTTTGCGCAAGTGTTGTATATATGCTAGTTTTTACGTATGAAAAGCGCAATATCATTCCGTTTGGGGAATCGTATTACTAGTGCGGTTGGACGTGTACTTCCTGCATTGTTGATCGCGGCAGTGTTGGCGGTTTCGTCTCCTGCGAGCGTTTCGGCAGCGGGCTACGGCGGTCCGGGCGTCGATCGTGTGGCGGTCTGTCGAGCAACGAGTTCGCAGTTTCGTCCGTTTGTCTTGGTAACGGTTCCGCAATTCGTAGCTGATCGCTACCTTGCACAAGGTGGTGTGAAGCCCGACTCGGCGGGGAAGTGCCCTGAAGGAATCAATATTCGCGACTATATCGCTGAGCGCATCGAAGAGCGCCTCAAGGCGGTGAATGAGCGCATCGCAAACATTCGCGATCGCTTCGCACGCCGCTAGTAGTGAGTGTTGCCCGGCGAAGCCGCGAGTACACGCATAAGCATTTTCGAGGTTGAGAGGTGTTAAGAAAAGGGAAGCGGTGAAAGATGAGCAAAGCCCGGGCACTGCCCGGGCTTTGTGGTGGAAGATGCGCGTATGCGCGGCGAGCCACGTTGACTCGTTCAGAAGCTTAGCGAGGGAGGCGAAGGGTGTGGGGTGTGGGGGTCAGACCCCAACAGGGGTGTGGGGGTCAGACCCCAACATGCAGCAACATGTGTGGTGTAATAGTATCTGCAGGCGGGTGTGGACGATAGGGTCCCAAAAAGCTCGCGCCGATTGTGCACAGTGAGGCATTGCGCTATGTGTGTGAGGGGTCCATACTTGAAGTATTATGTCAACCACCAACACTTCAACACCTATATTGGTGTCAGCACTCGTCGCAATTGTGGCATCAGCCGGCGTTGCGTATGTTATTACTCAGCAAGTTCTAAGCGAGCGATTGGAATCGCTCCAAGCACAGGAGGTTTCGATGGACTCCGGTCTTATTGTGCATATTTCCAGCGGCACCGACGATCCGCATGCGCAGATGATGGGATTGCAGAAAGCGTTGAAATCCGCGGAAGCGGGCACAGAGGCGTTTGTATTTATGGATGTACATGCCACCGATCTGGCGCTTGAAGCAACCGACATATCGTTTGCCGATTTTCCCTCTTCGCAAGCGCTTATCGCAAGCTTGCTTGAGCAGGGTGTCGGAGTGTATGTGTGCGGGCATTGCTTGATGGTCAACGGCAACACCATGGAGGAGGTTCAGCCCGGTATTCAAGAGCTCACCATGGATGCGATGATGGCGTTTACGCACGGCAGGAGCGTGGTGGCACTGGATTACTAGCCGCTTTTTCTCCGCAAACGTTAGTGCATTGGGCGCGGTGTATTAAAAAATGCAAGTGAACCCGTCGACCTGCGGTCGACGGGTTCTGCTTTAGGGACGCACAAGGATGTCGAACTGATCCTCGGTCAGCCGGTCGTACGACCGCACCAGCCCCCAGCGCCAGACGTCTTCGCCCGGGTGGAAGCAGAGATAGTAGAACACATGTACATCGTCCAGTCGCACGAAGACCGAACCTGAAAAGAGAAGCTTGGGCATGGCGTAGCCGCCAAGTCGTCTCCACTCCATGGGGATGAGGGTCTGGTCGCGCCAATACGCTTGGAACAACCTGACATCTGCAACCTTTTGCCCGGTGTAGTAGACCCATTCGAGGTAGCCGATCGCCGAGCTACTCCGGATTCCCACCGGTACGACCGGACGTGGACGAAGTACCTTGGTATCCAATAGCTCGGGTGGGTAGCGACGGTTCAGCTCAGGATAGATCGGCGCCTGCGGCAATACCGATCCTCCGTGTGCTCGAGCAGGTAGCTCCAGCATTCGACGCATAGTGTACTCCCGTGCGTATGCCTCGGTAGGCGTGTGAAAGACCATTGCTGAATGAAAAACCGGCTTTCATTCAGCCGGGTGGTCTTGGAGGCGATTTGGGTATCAGGAAGGTAGATCAATCGGTGCGCCACAAAGACAACTCGGCCGGAGAAAAGCCGATCATCGTATCGTTCTTTGTGGTGTTTCGTCGATGCATTACATTCAATGTAAGCAAGGCGCGTGTGGGTGTCAAGCAATGCTGACCCCGCAAAAATTCATCGAAATCATTGTTCGCGGGTGGGGGTTTCTTCCCTTGCAGGGACGGCACATGTCTCGCGTCTCACTTCGTCCTATCGGACTCGTTGCGCGACCAGATTTTTAATGAACGCAGTGAATATAAAAATCGAAGTACTCTTGTGGTGATATGCTCGACATTTTGACCAATGTTTCTTGTAAGTCAGCGCACTAAAAACATGGAAATACTCTATGTGGTGCGAATCCTACCGCGCACGCAAAGCAGTTTGCGTGCTTGCGGAGCAGTAACACAAAACAACGCCCATGAAGGGGTGCGTTTTCTGTCTGCTCCGCGGGTAGGAGTTTCTCTCTTACAGAGCAGTATGGGTTGTATGACAACTTCGAGCAGAGCTCTCATCTGTCGACAACCCTTTCGAATCCTACCGCAACAGTCTCCCAGACTGTTGCTCCCGCGGAGCAGTAACACAAAACAACGCCCATGAAGGCGCTGTTTTGTTAACTGCTCCGCCTACTGGAGGAAGTTCGAACCTGTTTGGTATAAAAAAGAAAGACCGCCCCCAATGGTCTTTCGAAAAGAGTTGGTGAGCGGCCTATTGATCGTTAATGTGCTCCACGGCATCTTCCATGCTCATGCCAAGAGTACGCTTGGCCAGCCTGGCCGCTTTCAGCGCGCCACTGGTGCCGTTATACATCCTGAGCTGCTTGATACGCTTGTTCATCTCGGTCAAATCGAGCTCCAGCATGAACTCGACCTCCTGCGTACCGCCCTCGCGTTGCACAGAAGATGGGGCTCTGGTGAGCTTGATCTTCGCGCCGCCTGCGGCAGCGCGGAGCAAGGATTCGACCAGATTCGGTTGCACTGGCATGTACCGAGGACGGCGCAATACCAGTGCGAAAACGCCCCCAGCTAGAAACGTCAGAAGCATTTCGATAAGCCCGATTTCAAGAACCACGTCGATCTCCTCAGCTGGTGTACTTTTCGCGAAAATAATACATTATATTCTATATTTGTCAAATTTATCTAGGTGAATTCTCACCCTAACTGCACCGAAGTTTGCAGCCTAATTGCACCAGCCTCTGAAGCCTCCATACTCCTGGGGAAATGGGGACAGGGACAATATTTCTCTGATTTGTGTGATGTAATTATGCACCACGGGTAGGAGTTTCTCTCCGCCCTAAAGGATTAATTCGAAATAGTCGCTTTGCTTCTTTTCTCATTTAATACACTCGCTGTACCGATGTCGTATCTCGCTTCGCCTTATCATGCTCGCTGCGATATACTCCATCGCTTCGAATCCTACCCGCGAGTGAAGCAGTCCACTCGCTCGCGGAGCAAAAGAAAAGTCCCCCAATATGGGGATTTTTTTTGCTCCGCCTATTGGAGGAAGTTCGAACCTGTTTGGTATAAAAAGAAGCCGCCCCTCCGTACGAGACGAAGGATTGGCCTTTCGTCTCGCCGGTTGAGGCGGGTAACGCTACAGATTGCCTTGATAGACGGTCCTTGGGTGGCTGCCACAGATCTGAGTGACTTCCAGATCAAGTATTGCCGTGAACGAACCATCAGCCACGCCAACGCTTAGTTCGCGGTACGACTCGTCTGGCCACCAGGCGCGAAGGGTGAATGCGACACCTCCCGCTTCCTCAGAAAAGTGATCAACCTGGTATCTGGATGCACCAAGCCTTACCAAATCGAGGATTTTGCCCACGGCATCCGCGTGGGGGCATGTCTGTGTCATTGATCAGTCCTCACTTCCAGTGGACGGCGACGATCTCAGCCTGCTTGAAGGACATAAGGAGCTTTCGTCCCTTCTCCTCCGCATCTTCCCATCGCTCACCAAAAAACGCACTTCCGGCGATCTTGGCCATGTGGAGCGAAATTGCTGTAAGCGTGCTGTGGGCGCCAGCTCCCTCGTATGGGATAAATAGCTGA
>PWVU01000059.1 GCA_003561715.1 Candidatus Kaiserbacteria bacterium
AGCAAACTGCTTTGCTTTCGTTCGGGGTTCGAAAAGCTTTGCGATGTTTGTAAGCGACCGATAGGTCGTGCACAAACCGCAAAGGTATACAGCTCCTGTAAGGAGAGAAATTCCCGACCCCAGCGTGAGATAATCCACGTTGCGCATCTGCTATTGCGATGTTCGCATGGTACACTACGGGGGACCGTTCTCTATGCACACCTATTCCCACCGTCGGATCTTTGCCTATTGCTGGGCGCTCTATGCGCGCAATGCGCCATTCTTGATCGGGCTGTTTATCTCGTTGTGGGCGTTTGTGGTCGGTACGCAATTTTTGGCATTGGTGCTGTTTCGCGAGGTCTCGATGATGACTGGTATTGCGGTCGCACTTTTTGGGTGGATCTTCACGACGGTGCTTGGTATGGGTATTCTGTATATTATTGTGAAGTTGGCGCGGAAGGAGTCGGTTCGTCATGAGGATCTGCTCACGCCCGCACCGGCGCTCGTGCGATACATTGGCGCTTCGTTTCTCTATCACATCATTGTGACACTTGGTTTTCTTTTCTTCATCGTGCCCGGGTTCGTACTGGCGATCAAATACATGTTTTACCGGCACTTGATCGTCGACCAAGACCTCGATGTATTTGAGGCATTGTATGTGAGCGGGTGTATGACCGAAGGATCCAAACTGCGACTCTTTGGGTTATCGCTTTTGCTTTCGTGTGTGAATCTGCTCGGACTTCTTGCGTTTGGAGTGGGATTGCTGATCACCGTTCCCTATACCATGCTCATACTCGCGCGGGTCTACGAACGTGAGCTGATCGAGCTGAAACGACGCATGCGTCACGATACACATATGCCGTGAACTACCCTGCGCCAAGAGCGCAGGGCGTCAAGTGAAAAGCTTCGCTTTTCACCATCTTAAGGACTCGCTTCGCTCGGCAACTTATTTTCCCATTCATCCCTGTGCACAAGCACAGAGTGTTCTGGTTTTCTTTATAAATGCGGTTTGCACACTCGGTGGGAGTGTTGCTATACTGCTGGTGCTATGCAGTGTGTTATTCTCGCGGCCGGCAAGGGCACTCGGATGCGCCCCATGACCGACTTTCGCCCCAAGACCCTAGTTAAGCTTAATGAGCGTCCCATACTGGACTACATCGTCGAAGCGCTTCCCGACGCCGTCGATGAGTTGGTGTTGGTGGTCGGGTATCGTGGTGAGCAGGTACATGAGCACTGTGGTGAGATGTTCATGGGACGCAAAGTGACATATGTGGAGCAAGAAAATCCTGTAGCGGGCACCGCAAACGCACTTGCGGTTGCGCGCGATGTCCTCAATGACAAATTTTTGGTCTTGATGGGTGACGATCTCTACGGCAAAGCGGGATTAACGCGCGCCATTGGTCACGACTTGTGCGTGATCGGTGCGGAGAGCGATGAGCCGGAAAAGTTTGGCGTGATAGTTCAGAATGCGCAGGGTTTCCTCGTTGATATCATTGAGAAGCCCGAGAAGCCGGAAACCAACGTTGTCTCAACGGGCGCCATGGTGCTCGATATGCGCATTTTCAACTACCATACCGAACCCGATCCGCGCACCGGTGAGGAGTACTTGCCCGACATGGTCAAGCAGTTGGCAAACGACTACCCGGTCTATGTAGAGACTCTGAAAAAATGGTACCCCATTGGGTACCCGGGTGATGTGGTCGTAGTGGAGCGTGTCTTGAAAGAGGTGAGTTTGGTGGAGTGATAGGCGGGCATTGTATGCCTGGCAGGTCGATGATATGCTTCGTGACGTGCGCGCACTCAAGCCATATATATATGTTGCCGGGGTAGCTCAGTCGGTTAGAGCGTAGGACTCATAAACCTAAGGTCGTGGGTTCAATTCCCACCCCCGGCACAATTACAAGCGAAGCGCAGGAATTGTGCCGGGGAGCACAAAGCCTGCGCTTTGTGCGTGTGGGGATTGAACGACGGAGCATGTCGTGAGGAGCTACCGCACCGCAACGACAGCGAGCCGCGACCGGCGTGCTTAGCGAGGCACGAGCTTAGCAAAAGCGGGTCAATTCCCACCCCCGGCACAAATCCGTCAACCTGAAAGCGCCAGCTTTCGGATTGTTGCGATTTGCAGGCGAAGTGGGGATTGACCTCAAAACCATTCTGTCATCTGATGCCGGCTTTGCTGATATGTGTCGATGAGACATGCTACACTCATGGGTATAATGGCAAAGCAACCAAAAGGAGTGGACGATGGAGGTATGTCCGCACGGGTGAGAGATATTATAAGCGTCTTATGCGCGGGTATTGCCATTCTTTTTGCGATATGGTCGTATGTGGTGTGGTCTTCGGCGGTCATTCGCGCCGCTGAAGTGGTGGAGCAATCACACGCGGAGCACTATTCTCCCGACCCGCAAGATACACGAGATATTCGTGAGACCTACACGCCCGAAATGCTCGCGACGTGGGAGCGCCCGGAGGGTCCGCCGCGCGTGGGGGTGCAGGCGGGACATTGGCGGGTCGAGGAGGTGCCGGAGGAATTGGCAAACTTGAAGCGCAATGGCGCAGGTGGGGTATGGCTCAATTTCAATGAGCGCGATGTCGTGCTTCCGATAGCGCGAGAGGTTGTTATGCTTCTGGAAGCAGAGGGAATTGAAGTTGAGGTCTTACCGGTCACTATACCGCCCGGCTATGTAGCCGATGCGTTTGTGTCTCTACATGCCGATGTGAACAGTAGCGAGCAAGTCGGCGGTTTTAAGGTTGCGCCACCGCGATACGATGTGTCGGGTCGTGGGGATATACTCGCCGGCGCGTTGTATCAGGCATATGAAGCGGCGACCGGTCTGCCACGCGATCCGGCGATCACGTGGCATATGACCGGCTACTACGCATTCAATTGGCGTCGGTTTGAGCACGCGATCCATCCCATGACGCCTGCAAGCATTATCGAATTGGGCTACCTTTCCAATGCACGCGACCGGCAGATGTTACTGGAAGAAGTCGATCGTATCGCCGGAGGGGTTGCGCGGGGTATACAAGACTTTCTGGAGTTGCTTGAGTAATGGGGCACGATGTGATTGTATTAGAACATGCTTGAAAACCTCACCTACGTGCACCCGCCACGTCACCGGTATCTTCATCGCATGCTTGATACGTATAAGATGTTCGCTCCCTTTCGAAGCCCCACTCCTTTGCTTCTCAACCTTGTGTCTAACGCTTTCAGAATATGTTCTTGATACGTACCGGTATGGACACCTCGGAGAAAATCGGCACCGTAGTAGCCGTGCTTGTGGCGCTGGGATATATGGCGTACCTATTGGTCGGCCTGCGAGAGGAATGGGGTAAGGAGAGCATGCTTATATTCAGTGATTCATTCCGCGTTGCCACATCAAGCCGGGTGTTCACAGCGGCGTCCGGAGCAGCATCCCCGGCGCATACTCTGCAGGACGTCTCTTGGGCATGGCGAAAAACGGTGAGTGTAGGGGGAGAAGTGATCATCGCGCCGCATGAGCCACGAGATTTCATTGTCACCTTCGATACCGCAAATCGTGTGCACAGTACGACCGATTGCAATACGTTGACCGGCGGGTATCAATCGGACAGAAAGTCTCTCTCAGTCGATATGCTTGCGGGTACGCGGATGTTCTGTGCCGGTGCTCTTGAATCGGTCTATGCCGATCAGCTATGGCGTGCGATGTCGTATACGATAGAGGGTGCAGAGTTAAGTGTGCGACTCAAAGACGATCGGGGCATCATGCACTTCGACGCGGTCGTATTTACAAAATAAAAAAACGTCCTATACTATAACTAGCGTACGGGATGGTCGTCCCGTAACGCCCATTATCAGTTCGTAATTTTCATTGCGTATGTCACTGATCAAATGGGAGCCTTTTGACGAGTTCGATCGTCTGTTTCGAGACTTTTCGTCTCTCCCCGCGTTGCGCTCGCAACAAGGGTTCGACCTTGCGGTCGATGTCTACGAAGATGGCGGCAATCTTGTTGCCGAGATGAATTTGCCCGGCATTGATGTCGAGCATATCGATGTCGAAGTGGAAGATAATTACCTGCGCATTGCGGGGCGTCGCGAAGAAGTACAAGAAAAGAAAGAGAAGAGTCATTACGCGCGAGAAATCCGCCGCGGCTCATTCGAGCGTATGGTGGCGTTGCCTGACGCGGTCGAGCGTGAAAAAGTTGAAGCGGAATATGCTGACGGTGTCCTCAAAGTCACCATGCCCAAACGCGCCGGCGAGTCGGGTGGAAAGGTGAAAGTGCAGGTGAAGAAGTAATAGGACATTAATGTATTAGAATATTGTAGGACCTACGCATTTGGACGAAGTCCAAGGCGCTGCGGAGAAATACCCTTGAGCAGTATCAAGCATATTGTGAGACGGTCGTCGACAAAGGCAACGATGAAATGCGCCGAATGAGTAGGTTCTGTATTGAATACAAACAGGGCGAGGTCGTATCCTCGCTCTGTTTGTGTTGCAAGCAAAAAGCACTACTCCTCCATCCACGCGCACGCTAGAAACCGCCCCTCAGGCTCTCCGGTTTTGTCGGAGCGAAAGTGGGAGAATTGTGCGGGGTTGGTGGCGGTGTCGTAGGTGTGTGAGGTGTCGATATTCTCGGGGATGATACCGGCTTGTGTAAGATCGTTCAGAATAAACCCAAGCAGGTCGATCGCATAGGTGTTTGGTGCGGTTTCAGAAATAAACGACTGCCATTCGGGGAGTGTTGCTTGAAGAGGGTCGCTGAGCATATATGACTGCGCATGTATGCCGGGACCGATAATGACGGAGATGTCACTCAGGTTACTTCCATGTTGAGTATGCATCGCTCGTACGACTTTGCCAGCAAGTTTGAGCGTCGCAGGTTTCCAGCCGAGGTGCGCGAGTGCAACCGCGTTGTTGATCCGGTCATAATAGATGACGGGAAAACAATCTCCGATCAGGAGGCATAGCACCAGTCCAGGCGTTTTGGTCATGAGCGCTTCGGTGACTACTGCCGTTTCACTATCGGTCATGCCGTTGCCCGCATCCGAGGAATTAACAACAGTGATGGTGTCTTCGTGCGTAAGTTGCATCATAACGCCACTTGATAGATCAATACCGTACTGAGCAAAAAAACGCCGACGATGTTCATCTACGTCATGTTGACTTTCGTGTCGAAACGACATATTGCCATCACGTTTATCGGAGAATGCAAAATGGAGGTGCATATTTTTTGAAACTATGATGGAGAACTAATGCGCTGAAAAAAGTGCCGTAAGCTCCGTTTGTTTTTGTGAAAGCTGCTCAGCGCTCTGGGCTTCAATGTTGAGTCGGACGACCGGCTCGGTATTTGAGGCGCGGACCGAAAACCACCAGTCGGGGTAGACGATTTTTAGGCCGTCGATCTCGATCAAGGTGCCATCATGGTAGGTTGTTTGGAGCGTCGCAAGCAATGATGTTGTATCGTCAACGGTAAAGTTGATCTCGCCTGAGTGATGGTAACGACGTACCTCAGCAACCAGTTCTGAAAGTGTTTTGCCGCTTGTGTGTATTTGGTTCAGTAAGAGAAATGCTGCCAGTGTGCTGTTCTCAGCATAGGCAAAATCGCTGAAGTAATAATGTTGTGAATACTCGCCGGCGAAGACAGCGTCGTGCTCACGCATTAAGGCTTTAATGTTTGAGTGCCCAACGGGTGACTCGATCGGAATACCTCCGGACTCCGTGATGATCTCAGGCACCGCGCGTGAACAGCGCACATCGTACAAGACAGCTTTTCCGGGCGCGGTCTGTAATACCTCGCGCGCAATGAGTGCAAGCATTAGATCACCGGGGACCGGTGCACCCGTTTCGTCAACAAATCCCACGCGATCACCATCGCCATCGTACGCAATACCGAGGTGTGCATGTTTTTCGCGCACGGTCTTAATAAGAGATGTCAGTGTTTCAGAATTGAGCGGATTTGCTTCGTGATTGGGGAAGGACCCGTCCAGTTCTTCAAAGAGGGTGTCGATAGTGAGATTGGGCATCGAGCGCCAGAGGGGTAGGTCGAGTGCCCCCACCGCATTTGCAGTGTCGATGACCAGCGAGTAGGAAGCATCGCCAAACGTCACATGCGCTTTTGTTGCCGCATGGAAGGATTCGGCGATATCGGTCTTGGCGAGTGTGCCGCGGCTGGTGGCTGGCGCGGGCTCCTCTTCGACAAGCGCAAGCGCCTTGATCTCCATAAGCCCACTCGCGTGACCGATCGGTACCGCGTACTGTCGGCAGAATTTCATGCCGTTATACTCGCCCGGATTGTGTGACGCGGTGATCATAGCGGCGCCGTCAACCTCGAGTTTCGCCGAGGCAAAGTAGAGCATGGGTGTGGTGACAAGTCCAAGATCGAGCACTTTGGTGCCGGTATCGAGAATTCCTTCAACAAACGCTTCTTGCAATGCGGGAGTTGATTCACGCATATCGTATCCCACTGCGATCGACTCTGCGCTCAGGTAGCGGGCAAACGCACCTCCGATACGCCGTGCCGCTTCTTCGGTCAATTGGGTGCCGTAGACACCCCGAATATCGTACGATTTGAATATTGATTCATCGATCATGGTGCTACTATACCATTTCCATCGGGACGTTCGCCAATGCATATACATTGCATAACCCGCGTACGTATGTCATGATGCATGCCATGCAACACTCAACCAATAAAAAAATACGCAAGGCGATCTTGCCGGTTGCGGGTCTCGGAACTCGTTTTTTACCCGCTACCAAAGCACAGCCCAAAGAGATGCTTCCGATTGTCGATACGCCGATCATACAGTTTTTGGTCGAAGAGGCGGTTGCGGCGGGGATTGAAGAAATTATTTTTGTGACCGGCAAAGGCAAGCGCGCGATCGAAGATCACTTCGACTACATGGGCGAGCTTGAGCAAGTGCTCCACGCAAAAGGCAAACATGAGGAGATCGAGCGTTTGCGCGCCATATCTGATATTGCCCATTTCTCCTATGTACGCCAAAAGACCGCGCGTGGCGACGGAGATGCCATACTCCACGCGGCAAAATTGCTTAATGGGGAACCGGTCGCGATTCTCTTTGGTGACGATATCATTTTGCATGACACCCCGTGTCTCTCGCAGTTGGTGCAGGTCTTTGAAGAAAAGCAGGCGCCCGTTATTGCGCTAGAGCGGGTACCAAAGGCGAAAGTATCAAGCTACGGTATCGCGGCGGGCAAAAAGGTGAGCGACCGCGTCTATGATATTTCACAGATCGTTGAAAAGCCCGATCCCAAAGACGCACCGTCCAATCTCGGTATTGTTGGAAAATATATCGTCACACCCGAGGTTATCGATGAGTTGCGTCACTTGCAACCGGACAAGTCGGGCGAGATCCGCCTTGCCGATGCGCTTCATGCATATCTTACCAAGGGCAACATATACGGCTATGAGTTTGAGGGTATGCGCTTTGATTGCGGCTCCAAGCTTGGTTTTTTGATGGCGACGGTGGAGTATGGCTTGCGCCACAACGAGACAAAAAAACAGTTCTCAAAGTATCTAAAAGAGCGGATGGGGAAGTAGGGGGAGAGTGTGCAGTAGGGTGTGTACAAAAGCGGCGGGCGAAGCCCG
>PWVU01000133.1 GCA_003561715.1 Candidatus Kaiserbacteria bacterium
CAGAGACTCATCGGCGCGAGGGGCATCGAAGCCGCTGATCATTGCCCCATTCACTTCCTCCGGAGGATACGTGAACGGTACGTTCGCGATCGCCACTCGATAGCCTGCCTCACTCAGTATCTTCCATAGGGAAGCCCCTTGACGACTGCCTCCGTGAGTCAGCGCAAACTGGTATGTCCGGGGTCTCTTCACAAGAAAATCGTAGAGGCCGTGCTTCCCGGCGTTCTGCCCGGTCATGAATGTTGACCACGCCTGCGGACTGAGCGGATGGATGGTGGAGCGCAATCTGCCGAAAGCGCTGTGGGAGAGCAGACGGGCGAAAACAGGTAGTTGGCCTTCCTCAACCCACGGGAGGACGAGATCGAACGTAGCCCCATCCAGGCCGATGACAGCCAGTTTCTCGAAGCTCTTAACGCTCATTCCAGGTACCCCAAGTTTCTCAGATGCTCCGCGATCGCCTCTTCCTCCTCGTCTGAGTACGCCGAGCGCCCTCTCGCTCGGTCTTGTGCCTCGGGGGCTGTGTGAGACCGAAGGGGATATCGTGAGCGCCAGGTGGGTGCGAAGGCCTCGAGAAGCACGCATCCATCCAAGTCGTCGGGGAGGCTAAGCCCCAGAGCATACAACAGCGTGGGCACGACGTCCTCAATCGAACACTCGGTCAACTCGACGTCCGAGCGTATTCCGGGCCCACTCATTGCGAACACCCCTTCCCGCTCGTGGAATCCGTGTGGCTGGCTGGACACGTCCGTCAGCAGATCACCTCGGGAAGGCAAGTGTGACACCTTGTATCCCTCTCGCAGCTCGAAGACGATGTCAGGAGCATCGGCGACAAAAGGCCCGCGGTAGATCTCCTCCCGCTGATAGACTGCCCTCATGATAGGTTCCCCGGTGCGCGGATCTTGCCAGCATCGCAGCGCCTCGATGATCTCGTCGCGCAGGGTGCTGTAATCCGCCTCGTATACCACGCCAGCTGGTTCGCGTCGACGCACGTTCAGAAAGACTCCGTTCTCGCTGGGCAGACCGGCGTATGCCCAGGTTTGGTCCCAGTCCAGCGTGTTCCACTGAGGGAGCGCTCGCCGCCCTTTCTCCTTTAGAGAGGAGGGGAGCCATTTTGCCGCTAGCCGCGCGATCCGGCGCACGAGTTGGCGCCGATCAGCCCGGTAGCGGTCATACATAAGCCAGCCTTGCTCCACCAACCACTTATTGAGGTGGACGAGGGTATCCAGAGGGCCGAATCCATGGTCCGACAGCAGTACAAGATAGGTGTCCCGGGGCAGGAGGTTGACCAAGCGGCCCACCTCCTGATCCAAGACTCGATAGCAGGTCAGGAGCTCCTCCCGTGGAGGCGACCCCGGCTCAGGTGGGTGATGGGCTGATGACGCGGGCTCAATGTACCTCCAGAGAATGTGTTGCAGACGATCGGGCATCTCGAAAACGACCACCGCCAAATCGGGCGGGTGACGTTCCAGGAGCCATTGGGCGGCCTCTCCTCGTGCTCGAGTTGTGGACCTGACCTCGCGAAGAAACCGACGAACACCATCTGGGTCCCGGGTGTCGTGTTCCGTATGCTGTACGTCGACATCGATCTTGTAGCCCGGCACTGACGCCAGAAGTGCCTCTTGTAGTTCCGGCGGATAGGTGAAGCGGGCCTCCAGCCCGGGTGTGAGCATTCCGGACACCATTGTGCCATTGAGAGGCTCAGGTGGATAAGTGACCGGGACATTCATAAGACAGGTACGGAGGCCCTGCTCGTTCGCCAACTGCCACAGCTTGGGACCGTGAATCTTCCGGCTGTTCACCCAAGGCCGAGCAAAATCCGCATTCAGCCTCTCCTGCCAGCCGAACAGCCCGTGCTTGCCCGGGTTCTTACCGGTCAGGAAAGAGGGCCAGGCCAATGCTGTTACCGGAGGCACCGTCGAAAGCAGATTTCCCCGTGCGCCCCCACTGACTGCCTTGCGGAGGTTCGGCATATGCCCAGCTGCCATGAGGGGATCGAGTATTCTGTACGTTCCTCCGTCGAGTCCAATCACCAATGCCTTCATGATAGAATCCTTGGGTCAGAGCGGTTTCAGAGCCTCTCCCAAGAGTCGAATGTCCTCCTTCGATAAGATGCGAAAGCCAACCAACAACGAGAGATAAAGCAAGGTCCCTCCGGCAATCAGTCCAGGCCAGGGAATGCTTCGAGCTGAGCGGAGCGCCACCATCAAGACGGCCCCTGCCATCAGAGGCTTTCCAACGACCGTCCTCAGTTTCAGTGGATGCAACTCCCTGCTGAGAAAGAAGTAGTTTAGGGCTGTTCCAGTGAGACCGGCCATGACGGTCGCGATGGCTGTTCCTCGCACCCCGAGCCAGGGTGTCAGCGTAAAGTAGAGAACCAGACCCAGTCCAAGCTTCGCTCCAGAGACAATAACCGAGCGGTGTTGAAGATCGCCTGCCATCAGACCGCTCGAGAGGAGTGCGTTCCAGATGAAGATCACGACGAAAGGAGCCAGAATGCGCAGCAACAGTGCCGAGTCGGCGTATTCGGGATCCTGATAGAGAAGCCCGATAATCGGCTCAGCAACCGCGCCCAGTAGAACCGCGACGAGGAGCATGACGACCGTGCCGAGCAAGATCGACTTCTGCAGCAGGGCCTCAAATTGACCGCGAGCCCTTCTGAACAGCCGTGACAGTACCGGATACGCTGCATCACTGTAGCTCACCGAGACGAAATTCACCACCCGCACAATCAAGTAGGCCGCGTTGTACAGTCCCACGGCTTCCTCGCTCACCATCTGTGCTAGAAGTAGGACGTCGAGTTTGGAGTAGAGAGCGACTGAGGACGACACGAAGAAGAAGTCCAGCGATTGTCGGCAGAGCCGTATCGCTCCCCGGACATCCACAGAGAAGTCCTCCCAGAGCCTCCTTCGAGCAGAAAGGACAAAAGCTGTGATTGCGCCAGCGACCTGCCCCAAGAGTACCATCCAGGCAAGGGCGACGATCTCTCCACCGATGAGCAGTACAACAATGCTCCCCAAAGCCTGAACTCCCGCGGCTGCCGTCTCCATTAGCGTGGTCAGGCCCATCTCCTCTCTGGCTCGAAACGCGATCTCCGCCGCCGATTTGAGAGCGAAGGGCAGAAGGGAGAGAGCAACTATTTGCAGGGCGCGGGCTGTATCCGGTGGATGATTCAGGAGATGCGCGAGTAGCGTCAATACCACCGCGCTACCTGCTGACGTCATTGCCTGGCTGACAACTGCTTGGTGGAACCAATCCAGCTGATCGTCGACTTCTCTGGCCATTCTCCGAATCGCTAGCCGGGGCACGCCAGCCATCGCCGTGACGTGGAAGATGTGCAGATAGGCCATCAAGATACCGTACTTCCCGAAGCCTGCTGCGCCCAGTTGCCGGGCGATCACCACCGACAGGAGCGCGTTGAATCCGACTCGGATGGCCTGGGTAGCGGAGAGGGCAGCCGTATTCCCCGCCAGCCGCTGCACGAGTCTTCGATCTGCCTTATCCATCTCAGTCTAAGTACCCCAGGTCTCGAAGGCGAGACTCGACAGCAGCCTCGTCCTCCCTGTCGTACCACGTCTTCCTCTCTGCGACCACGCTCACAGAGGGGGTATCACTCCATTGCACAGGATGCTCTTCACAGTACCGCGAATCCAGCCAGTCCAATAAGGGCTTACCATCCATTTCGGCGGGCAATGGAAGACCACTGAGGTGAAGCACGGTAGGCGCCAGATCGATGATACGAGCATCTGACTGGTGGCTTCCCGTCACGAAGGGGCCGCCGCTGGCGACCAGGATGCCCTGCTCGGTGTGCTTGGCAGTGTGAGCCAGTGAACGGCCCTGATAGCGACCGGCAGGGTACGTGAGACGGTTCGTCTCCTGGTCCAGGTTGTTGCGAACGAAGTATTCATCTGTTGTCTCAATCAGCAGGTCCGGCGCCAAATGCGCGAAAGGCCCCTCGTACACATCCACCGAGCGATGGACACTGTACACCATCGGTGCACCCGTCTCCGGATCACGTGCGGAAAGCAACTCCGCGGCGATCTGCTCGCAGACCGCCTCATAGTGCTCGCCCGGCTTGACGATTCCCTTTGGGAATCGGTCACAGGTGTTAACGTAGATACTGCCGAAAGCCCCTAGGGCAAATGCCTCCGTCTCCTCCCACACGATGCGGCTCATAAACTGCGCCAGGTGTGGTTCCACCGTCACTGAGCGGCCCATCAGACGGCCTAGGCGGCGCCACCCCGCCGCTACTAGGGAAGCGCTCAGCTGGCTCCCGCGTGACGGCGAGCGCAGACGTAGCCAGCCTCTCTCTGCAAGCCACGTGCTGAGCTCGAAGACCCGGCGGTAGGCACAAGCGCCGTGATCCGACATGACGATGGTGACCCAGCTATCGTCCAGTCTCTTCGTGATCCGTTCCAGCACGTTGTCGCAGGCCCGATAAACTCGTCCAATACCGTCGCTTGGCGAAGGCGGACGTCCCAGGAGATGCCCCAACGCGTGCTGCACTCGATCCGGACCAGTGAGAACTACCATCAGGAAGTCGACTGAGTGCGTGTCCAGGAGGTAGCATGCCACGTCACCGTGCAGTCGAGTCACGTCACAGGTCTGGTCGACATAATCGCTGGTGAAGAGCTCTACGGAGGCTCCTATTCGTCCCCTGGCCGGTACGCCTTCTCGATACCCCCCGAAGCGCTCATACAGTTCGGCTTCCAGTTGAGGAGGATGAGTGAAAGCTCTGTCCTGTTGCGGTGCATCCATACCGGATATGACGAATCCGTTTACGGCCTCCGGAGGGTACGTCATCGGCACATTGACTACCGCGACTCTACGTCCTGCATCACTTAGGTGCGCCCACAGCGTCTTGGCCCCCAACGCTCCTCCGGTGAGCGCCCGAAACCGACCGTCTTCTTGCAGCCCAACGAAGTCGAATATGCCGTGCTTGCCCGGATTCGTACCGGTCATGAAAGAGGCCCAGGCTGTAGGGCTGATAGGGTGGCGCGTCGACCTCAAGGGCCCCCATCCTCCCTCATGCATCAACCTCCCCAGCTCGGGAAGGTGGCCCGCCTCCACCAACGGCAACGCCACATCGAAGGTCGCCGCATCCCACCCGATGATAGCTATCTTCGGCGTGTCCACTCTCTGTGTGTTATCCATAGAAGTAGCTGACCAGCCGCCAGGTTCCAGCAACGTATAGCGCCAACGCTCCCAATGTGACACATAGGAGGAACCATCGCTCGGTATGCTCGCTGACCCATCCCCACCACCCAAGCACCAGCAGCGCGGCAATAGGCCACGCGGCGGGGAACACAAACCGTCCCTGGGGCATCCAACCCCCCGTGTGGGCGAATAGCGCTGCAAACGTCTGGGCAAGAACGAAGATCACACCTGAACAGAGAACTGCGAAGGCACGCTTCTGCCATCTTTCCCATTGCGATACGCGACGAACTGTATTAAGACCCCACCCCACCGCCGCGAGCACAACAGCGATTCTTATGAGTAGAGGCCACGGTGCCTCGAGGGGCACCACCATCGCCGCGCCGAAGTTTCCCCAGAATGAATCAAAGAGCACTTGTGAGGCTAAAGGCAGAGTCTGCGCGAGTCCCGTCGGGCCACTGGTCATGCTGGCGAACAAGCTCGCGATCAGGTTCTCAATGCCCATCGGACGCCCCAAAGCAAGCAGTGAACGCTCAAGCCGCGAAATCCCCGAGTCCATCGAGGCATTCCGGAGCAGCTCCGGCCCGGCCTCCGGGGCCAGAGACAACTCGTCGATCTTGAGGGGAGCTGTCCCGCTGGCAGTTAAGGTCAGGTTTAGCTGCTCAGCCTGCTCCGGGATGCTGAATTGGGTCTCAAACGACCGCCATTGGTTGTTCACAGATGCCGTCCGGCATTGCTGGTCACCCGCTCTCGTGACAAGACACACGTCAATCTGTGAAGCGCCTTCGCTCCGTACCCGCGCAAGGAGAGTGACTGATTTACCCCGCACCTCAGAAGTGCGTTGGTGTCCTATTGGCTGCGAAACACGCTCTCCGGCATTAAGCAGCAGTATGTAGTTGTCCTGCGCGCCGATCTCAAAGGCCCGAGTGCCTCCTTCCCAATAGCGAGAGCTACCCGTGGGCCATACGAACAGCACGAGAGTTACCACAGCCGTACCTACCATGGTGAGGCCCAATCGCAGACGCCAACGGCGTGGAATCTCCGGAAGGAGCAGAAAGGCAAGGACCAGAGTCGGCACTAGCCAGAGGGCGCTCTTCTTTGTCATAATGGCGAGTAGGGTCAATACTAACAGAGCGGATGCTCTGTGCCAAAAGATCCCTCTGCGGAGCATCAGGACCAAGATGCCCAGGGCAAGTGTACACCACAGCGTGGTCAGACCGTCATTGCTCAGCACTGTGCTGATGTGGCTCAGCATCGGGTTGCAGGTAACCACCGTCAAAGTAGCCAAGGCGAGCTGCTGCTGGTCCGGGAACAACACGCGACTGGCCCACCACACCGCACCGCCTATGCCGAGCCAGAAAGCCACAGAGGCGAGACGCATCAAATACAGACGATACGTTGTGCTCCCGAGCGCCGATAAGCTGTAGATGAAGGCAGGGAAGACGTAGTAGGTCGGGGGCTCATCGCCAACTTGGGGGTAGTATATGTAGCGGTTATCAATCACGTGGGTGGAGGGATACTCGGTCAGATCCCCCGCTCGATAAAAGCCCACAGGAGGACTTTCGACGGGCTCACGTTTGATCAATCGCCAGAAATCGAAATCAAACATCGAGGCGGTGACTTCAGCTTGGATATCCTGACGTATGTCATTGAGGGTGGGCACGCGCCGCAGTTCGCCGAAAAGCGCGGCGTACTCATAGTGTGCATGCTCATCAGGTGCTTGCCAAGGGGGAGTCACTGAGCTGTAGAAGAGTCCTCCCGTAAATAGGAAGCCTATCAAGATCAGAGCATGACGACTATAGGCGCCTTTGCTACCCGCTCTCAGGCCGATGAGCATGGCGCTCAGAAGCAGGGCAATCATAAGCATGCTACCAACAGCGATTAGAAGAAAGTACCACCCGGGCTTTCCCCATAATCCAGGCTTGTTGGCGGAAAACACCGCGAGCAACTCATGAGTCCTGCATCTCAAGAGCATCGTCAGCAACAGAAGAACGGACACTGTGCCAACGCCGATGAAGGCTTCCCTGGTATGCGTTCGCGCGATGGTCATATGGTAGCTCTACTCAGCCTGCAGATCTCAACTCAGGCGGTTCCTGATTCGGTGCAGAACCAACAGCGTCTCACCCTTCCCGGATAGAAACCTATGGTTAACTCTTCGACTCCTCTAGCTAGATGCAATCGCCAACGCTCACTGGTGGGATCCGGAATCTGGATGCCGGCCGCCTTCTGGACCACCCAGCTTCCCCATCGCTGCAGCACCCGCTTCAAGGGTGAGAAGTGTTCGACCGATGCCACCCTCCGATCCCCCACAGCGATGTCAGCCTCTCCTTTCACGAGGGGTTGGATGAGCCGCTCGATGTTCTCGCCCCGGTACTGATTGTCCGCATCCGTGTTGACGATCAAGTCGGCACCTG
>PWVU01000040.1 GCA_003561715.1 Candidatus Kaiserbacteria bacterium
CCCGCCACAGGAATAAGAATGACAGGATAATGCCCGTATAACCAATGCGAACCTGCTTGTGCCTCATGATACTGCCACGCTCGCGCCGATGCCAGAAGTATGCCAATACTGATAAGCACGACTGACTCATAGAAAAGCGGCGCGCCAAAGAGTGCGAGTAGTAAGATCGGTGCAAGCGCCATACTTGCAAGCGCCATGCCTGTTGCACAGGCAGTCACCCATCGAGATTCCGTCCACCTACCCAAGCGCCCATACAACTGCCACTGCCGAATCAACTCCCTGCGCACAAGGTGAAATGGAATGTCCGCATCGGGATAGCGCGCAAAGAAGATCGCGCCGATACCGGCTACCGCCAGTAACGATACCCGAGCGTCTCCCTGCGCAATGAGTGTCACCGAGCAGACCAACCACAACACCAACGCCCCAAGCGCCTCCTTACCAAAGAATAATTTTGTAATGAGCAGTTTCATTTTATGTCTATGTACCTGTATGTACAGTATAGTATAGACTTGCCAGCACACGACATCCTGCTACTATGACAAAATCATTTACTAAGTAGTACTATCCTATGAGCACAGCACCCGAACAGCCCAACATCCCCGAGAAGTTTCTTTCGCCCTATGATCCGAATAAGGTCGAAAGTCGACTCTATGCTGCCTGGGAAGACTCTGATTTTTTCAATCCCGATATGTGTGTCAAAAAGGGAATTACCCGAGCAGATGCAAAACCCTTCTCGATCGTACTCCCACCACCCAACGTTACCGGCACACTCCACCTGGGAGGCGCCCTAATGGTTACTATCGAGGATATTCTGGTGCGCTATCAACGCATGCGGGGCAAGAAAACGCTTTGGCTCCCAGGGACGGACTCGGCAGCTATCGCAACGCAGACCCGCGTAGAAAAAAATATTCAGAAAGCAGAAGGTAAGACACGGCACGACTTAGGGCGCGAAGAACTCCTAAAACGCATTAGTGCGTTTGTGGAGGAAAATAAAGCAACTATATTGAAACAATTCCGTGGTATGGGCGCGTCACTCGATTGGTCACGCTACCTCTACACCATGGACGAACAGCATTATCGTGCTGTTATGGAAGCATTCATTCGTATGTATGACGCCGGACTTATATATCGTGGCAATAGAATTGTAAACTGGGATCCCAAAGGACAGACCACTATTTCGGATGATGAAATAGTCCACGAGGAGCGTGATGCAAAACTATACACTTTTCGCTATGCAAAAGACTTCCCTATCCCCATCGCAACAACTCGACTTGAGACCAAAGTTGGTGACACTGCAGTAGCAGTACATCCGGACGACGAGCGATACAAGAAGTTCATCGGTAAAGAATACGATGTCGTTTTTTGTGACACACTAATACACATCAAGATAATCGCGGACGAAAGCGTTGAAAAAGATTTTGGGACGGGAGCGCTGGGCGTTACTCCTGCACACTCTCATATTGACTGGGAAATAGCAGATCGGCACAACCTCCAGCGCCCCCAGGTCATCAACGAGTATGCCAAAATGATGGTGGAAGGTCGCCTCAAGGGAAAGAAAGTCGCCGAAGCGCGAGAAGAGGTGGTATCGTGGCTCAAAGATGAAGGGCTGTTGGAAAAAGTAGAAGATATCAAACAGAACGTTGCTACCGCTGAACGAACCGGTGCGATCATAGAGCCACTTCCTAAGCTCCAGTGGTGGGTGAATGTTAACAAAGAGTTTGTTATCCCCTACTCGGATATACCAGGCATCGCATCCGGTGCAACCACGACACTCAAAGAGGTTATGCGCAAAAGTGTTGAAAGCGGCGCAGTGTCGTTTGTCTCTGAACGCTATGAGCGTGTGTACTACCACTGGATAGACAACCTGCGTGACTGGTGCATCTCACGACAAATATGGTTTGGCCACCGTATCCCCGTTTGGTACAAAGAAGGTGAGATGAAAGTGCAGATTGATTCTCCCGGTGCCGGTTGGGAGCAGGACGAGGATGTGCTCGACACATGGTTCTCTTCAGGATTATGGACATTTTCGACGCTGGGATGGCCTGACAAGACCTCCGATCTCACAACATTCCATCCGACTGATGTTATCGAGAGCGGCTACGACATTCTCTTCTTCTGGATGGCACGAATGATTCTGATGAGCGGATTCTTTCTGGGGCAGGTACCGTTTAGAACTATATATATCCACGGTCTCGTGCGAGACGAAAACGGAAGAAAACTGTCCAAATCACTGGGGAACAATATCGACCCCACCGAGGTAGGCGCCCAATATGGCACTGACGCACTTCGTATGGGTCTCATTGTTGGAAACACTCCGGGAGCGGACTTTAACTTCAACCCTCAAAAAGTTGGTGCGTACAAAAAATTTGCCAATAAGCTTTGGAACATCACACGCTTTATTTTTTCCGAAACTGAGGGTGTTACAGTCAATAACATGTTTAGCGAGTTTACGCCGGACGACCAAGCGCTTACAAAGCGTCGGAATGAACTCATGACCGACATAACTCGCGATATGGAAAATTATCGCTTCTATCTCGCCGCTGAAAAACTCTACCACTACACCTGGCACGAAGTGGCCGATGTTATCCTTGAAGAAAGCAAGACGATCTTTGCCGGAGAAGATGCGGATGCAAAAGCGTCACGTGCGCAATTCCTGTTGCATACTCTGCGCTCTCTCCTTATCGCACTTCATCCCTTTATGCCGTATGTCACCGAGGAAATCTGGCAAGATTCGCCGTTCAAACGAGACGAACGACCGTTTTTGATGGTGGAGCAATGGATTGAGTAGGAAGTTAGGGAGGTTAGGAAGTTAGGATTTAGACGAAAACGGTACCCTAGGTGCCGTTTTTGAGCACAGCTTCGCTGTGCTCTCTAACTTTCCTAACCTCCTAATTTCCTAGCGTCCCTATATTCTTAACACCCTAACCTCCCTAACTTCCCTAATCTGTCGTATACTGTTGAGTACAATGAGTTTTGAGCTTGCTCTTTTTGTCGCCTTTATGGGCGGACTGTTCCCCGCCCTCGTATGGCTGTGGCTGTTTCTTAAAGAAGACAGTGCGCATCCCGAACCGCGCCTGATCATCCTGCTTGCCTTTATTGCCGGTATGATCTCGGTATTCGTAGCGCTTGGATTTGAACAACTTACCGAACCGTACTTCAGCGGCTTTGCACTCATTCTCGTGTGGGCATTCATCGAGGAGGTGGTAAAATTCGGCGCCGCCGCCGCAAGTGTTCTCTGGCTTCCCTATTACGACGAGCCCATCGATGCGGTCATCTATATGGTGACCGTAGCACTCGGCTTTTCCGCCCTGGAAACGGCACTCTTTTTGATCGGACCATTGCGGGACGGTAGTATGGGCACCGCACTCCTTACCTCGAATCTGCGCTTTTTGGGCGCCGCACTGTTGCACGTAGTCGCAAGCGCCGCGATCGGGTTTGGATTGGCATTTTCGTTCTACACCCGATCAATTGCCAAGAAGACGCTCTATGTTATAACGGGGATACTGGTGGCAACTGCATTGCATACCTACTTTAACTTTTTTATAATGGGCGCAAGCGGTACTACAGTGATCTTCGTCTTTTTCATGGTATGGGTTGGCATCATTGTGACCTTCATCCTCTTTGAAAAAGTGAAGCGCATCTGCGATCCATTATTCATAAACAAATAGTCTATGCCTCGAGGAACCAAGCGATCATTTTTCGAACGACTTACCGGCTCAGTCGATGTCGACGAATACGATGAATTCGATGAGCAAGAGGAACTGTACGAGCCTGAAGAAGTTGAACCGATGCATACGCGCGAGCAAGAGCGCCGCCATCCTCGTAACGAGCTCTTGGAAGAAGAGGAGGAAGAGGGACAACTGACGGTTGATGTCTATCAGACAACCGAAGACATCGTAATACAGTCTATCGTTGCGGGCGTTACCCCGAATGATCTGGACATTTCTATCACGCGGGACATGGTGACCATTCGCGGTAAGCGTGAAGAACAGCGTGAAGTGGATGATGAGAATTATTTCCAGCGTGAGCTGTATTGGGGATCGTTCTCACGCACCATTCTCCTCCCCGCTGAGATCGAGGTTGAGGAAGCAGAGGCGCAAGAAAAACACGGTCTTCTCACCATCCGTCTCCCCAAGATCGACAAAGAAAAACAAACGAAGTTGAAGGTGAAGTTTGGGTAATTTAGTTTCTGGTTGCTCGTTTCTGGTTGCTCGAAAATGCCCCGGCGTGTACCGGGGCATTGTTATGCGTCTCGAAATGCGGGCCACTCACCGCTTTTGTACGTTTCAATGTAAAATGCTTCGGCACCAAACAACTCGCTATTAGGTGGAACAGCATTAAGATCAAACCACCTCCACGCTTCATTCTTCTCTGGCTCTAATACCTGTGGCTCCCCTGATTTCCACTCTGCAAACATACCGAGATCAAGATAGTGCTTCCCATCTGGAAACTTCAAGTTTGAAACGCACAACAATTCAACACCTCCCAGTTCTATCCCTGCTTCTTCATATGTCTCGCGACGCACACAATCTTCAATTGACTCACCCAGCTCAAGATGCCCCCCCCGGACCTCCCCACAAGCCCGCACCATGCGAACCTTTCCGCTTATGAAGCAACACTTTCCCGTCTTTAACTATAAAAACACCGACGCCGACACGTACACATGAATTGGTCATGCGGACACTATAGCACAAACATTTCGAGGTGGATCTCATTCTTGTACTTGGGGCCGGTCTCGGTCACGGATTGCTAAGGATTATTCGTCGCAAACCCCTCAAATCCTAAGCATCCGCTACCCCGCCTCACGGTGGCAAAGCGACATGTTCCGACCTTCGAGCCCGGACGCACGCAAAGCAGTTTGCGTGCTCCCCGAGCACTGCGCTCACTTCGTTCGTTTGTGCTCGGGGCCGGTCTCGAACCGGCGACCTCTTCTTCTTCAGAGAAGCGCTCTACCAACTGAGCTACCCGAGCAAATTGTTACCTAACCACTATCTGCTGCATACCTTCGATCCATCCCATAAGCCTGTGGAACTTTTCGGTGCTGTATACTTTAACTTGAATTGTACCATAAGGCAAACGGTTTTTTGGTCGTTTGCCGGAACTTGCGCCACTCACAACGATCGAAGGTTTATCAAAGCAACTTTTAGGTACACCAAGCGTCTCAGACCACCATCGTACAGCGCTTCTTTGTTGTTGCCTGGTAAACACTCTGACGTGAATGTGGATTTCAGTAATAGCAACTCCGAGACAGGTACTGAGGAATGCAATGAATAATCGAATCATGCTTGGGTCCGCATTTGCGAAACTGATTTGATGGTGCGTTCGTTCAACTCCGCGCACTACAGTAGGCTTTTTATGTCCCTCCGCCCAATACAGTGAAGCACCTATAAGCCGAAGTTCGTCTTTCGAATATGACCGAATCTCATTTCGAGCTATAGTGCGAATAGAACCGGCGCGCTCACGTGCACGAGCAGTCTGAAGCTTATTTCGTTTTATCAAACCATTCACCACACCCTGACGGACACGCGCCGCTAAACGTTTTTTAGCACTCGCCGACAAAGTTACCTGAGATAGCCAACTTGAGAGCGTTGATGTGGGAACACCCAGTCGCTCATGTATCTCGGTATAACTATACCCCTTTTGTCTAAGCTGAATTGCTTGTGCCCGATTGGACTGCATGCACAAATAATAATATGGTCTCGTAGGTTCATATATCCGAACGCATGAATATGCTAAATCGTGCTTCACTCCCTCCGCAGGAGATCACCAAAACGTGAGGTTGCATCTCCTACCGATGCTTGGAAGTTCTCTTGCACCTGGCGCATCTGTTCCAGGTTTTGTTGCACCTCAAAGTACAGTGCCTGCGCTTCTTCGACGTACGGCTGAAGATATAGATAGTACACAACAACCGGGGCACCGACAAGGACAACCAACCACACGAACTTAAAAAACACACTCCAACGATGCGAGCGCCGCATCGCTTTGAGCATTTTGTTGTTCTCTTTGGTAAGCTCGATATTGATGCGCACTAAGTCATCAATATCTTCGTCGGTGTACATCTCGGACATGGGTCTATTGTACCCTAAAGAGATTCGGTAAGGTATCGCTTCTCCCCAACATCAATATTCAGCGTATAGAAAGTTACATATAGAAAGTGAGCGCTGGTCAGGCGCTCATTGCTTAACGACCACTTAGAGCCAGCGAAACACTCTGGAAAAGCTACGTCTTGAAAGTAGCCAGCAGCACTGCTATTGGGAGCAAGACAAGCCCGGCCCAATTTAATGGCGTTAAAGTATGCCCCTCTGCCACTCCGAGATGAACAGACAAAGCTCCAATAAGCGGTGCTGCGCAGGCTGCAATCGCAAAGACATAGCCCGGGTTAGGGGCTCCAGCCAGCGCGAGCGGAATTGAAACGTTCAACAACGTTCCAACAATAATCCCAGCTAATGGCAGCAAGATTATCAGCTGAGGTGTTGCTCGAAAACTATTAAAGTCGAACATGCCCTTGCTGTAAGCGGCGCTAAGGAGAACCGACAAACCGAAAATGGTCCCCGACATCCAAAAGGCCACGAAGGCCATCGGGTCCACTCCGTACCGGCCCTTCGTGTAAGCGATTGATAGACCGTAGAACACAGCGCAAAGCAGACCGAGACCTGCAAACAATAACCACATGGTCGATTCCTTCCCAAAACGTGATTGACGAACTATCAGAAACCATACTTGAAGCTAAGGTATATTACAAGTCAAAGCGTTTTGAGCATTTCAGGAAGTCTGCGAATGCACTGATGGAATTACCAGTCACTCAATTTTTGTTGAGTTGTATTTACCAATTCTGCAAGCGGACTAAAAAATAATGACAATAGTATGAGAAAGCACCCTAACGTGAACGTGTAGACGATAAACTTATCATATTTCCTAAATCGTATCTTTGTCATCAATGACTCGGTATTATTTTTGCTGATGCCAAGTTTTTTATCTACTTCTCGGAGGTTACGAATATATAAATCATGAAATTTTATTTCTCCACTGGACGTTGATATACCGTTTTCTAAATTCTCTCTGCTATTAGCGACAAAATTGAGTCCGACCGATGCATCAGTGATGTCCTTATTCTTTTTAGAAAGTTCTATATGCAAAATGACTTGTGAAATTGCGATGTTTACAATCAGAACACTAAAGCCAGATAGCAAGATGTGGGCATTGACGACGATTGATTCGATTTGTAATAGAGTTAAAGAAAAAGGAGCGACAACACCAGAAACAATCCCAATGTTTCTGATTTGTTCGGTGTGGATGTTTATGAGGTTATGTTCGGAAACGTCCAAAATATGATACCTCTGTTCAACAAACCCTTCCGTTAGTTCAAGCATACGTTGATTCAAGGCATCAAGTTCTTTGTTTAATTTTTCATTC
>PWVU01000138.1 GCA_003561715.1 Candidatus Kaiserbacteria bacterium
AAGAGCAAATCAAACGTCAGAACTTCGCCAACCCGCTTGCAACTTTAGAACCGACGAAAAACGTCTTTGTAACTTCAAATGAAGCGCAGAATGTATATCTTGCGGGCGACGAATTCAAACGTGAGAAGATCGTCAAAAATCTACTTTCGAACCTTACTCTCCGCGACAAAAATATCGCGCAATACAAGTTTAATTCTCCCTATCACCTCTTAGCAAAAGCAGATAAAAATGTCACTTTTGCGGAAATGCTGCCCGGCAGGGACTCGAACCCCGATAGCCAGCGCCAAAAGCTGGAGTCCTACCTTTAGACGACCGGGCAATGGAAAACGACACTCAAACGCATCATTAACGCGTGAATACTATACCAGAAAGTATCAAATTCTGCATCGGATAGAGAACCGGCTTCACCGACTGCTCTAACGACAGTCTTTGCGAAGATGTCTCCTGTCGTTGATCGATTCGATTTTCCAACAGGTGTTGGTCAGCGGGTCACCGGGACATGGTTTGTCGCACCACTCAAGTGTCGTGATCGAGGCATTACCGAGCGTCGTGGAATGACGTCCTGCATGCAAAAATTGACGCACTGTACCATGCGCGCGATTCTTAATAATCGAGAGCATCGACGCGATAAAGCCGCGATGGGAAACGACCGCCAGATGTGTTTCGGGACGCTCAGTCAAATACTGAAGGGCATCATTGGCACGCACATAGGTATCATGCACATTCTCCTCGTCGCTCCAATGCCAGTCGGGGTCTGCGGCGTGTGCATAGACAAGCCCCATAATGACGACCGAGCGCGGGTCGAGAAAGTGCTTGCCGATAAGCACGCCGGGTCGGCGTATCTCACGAAACAACGGCGTTGTCTCAACCGCCCACCTACCGGCACTCGCAATCGTTGCGGTCTCTTTTGCACGAAAGAGATCACTCGCAATACAGGCTTCTATCGGCAATGGATCGAGCGCATCGATAAGGCAATGTGCTTGCGCTAGTCCGCGTTTAGAGAGTGGTAGGTCATCAGGTTGATGAAAGTACGCTCGGTTACCACGTGTTTGTCCATGCCGAATAAGATATATGGTCTTGCGCACATCGGCGCCTGTCACGCTCTCCGTGCGCTCCGTTGCTTTATCACTACTCAACTCGTCGAGCCCGTTCTCAGCTTCCTGTGTTTCGTTTGACGCCATACCTACTGTGTATTCTGTTCAGTCACACGAAACATACGCGGATCGACTTTAAAAATTCTATCATCCCCCACTTTCGGCTGACCGCGTCCGTCGCGATTGCTTGTCATAAAGTACAGCATGCCATCGGGACCGGTACGTACCGTGCGAATGCGTCCGTACTCATTTTTAAAGTGCTCATGTAAAACGGGCTCGCCCTCCTCAAAGCGCACCTCGTACAGTGCCGCTCCGCGCAACCCACCAAACCACAACGACCCACTCGCAAACGCCAAGCTCGCCGGCGCCCAGGTCGTGAACGTACCGGAATGGAGGTATGGCGTTTCCATACCCTCGCGCGTCTCGTCTGCGGTTATCTCGGGCCAGCCGTAGTTCTTGCCCTTCTGTATAAAGTTCAACTCATCACGACAGCAGAAGGTCGACGCAGAAGGTCCATGATCAGTTGCGAACATACGTCCGCGCGTATCCCACGCCATACCTTGCACATTGCGAAGCCCATAGGCATAGACAAAAGGATTTTCGGAGAACGGGTTATCTTCGGGTATGGTGCCATCATCGTTCACGCGTAATATTTTGCCGGCAAGCGAAGTGATGTCTTGTGCAAGCTGATCGTTGCTCGCATCACCGGTTGCGATATAGAGTTTACGATCAGGACCAAACTCAAGACGTCCCCCATCGTGATATACCGCGCCGGGGATATTGCCCACGATCAGCGTTTTGTTCGTCAACGAAGACCCCGTGAATGTATAGCGATTCACCTCATTGACCGTACGTCCGCCCGAGGTGACCGTCTTATACAGATACACGTAGCGGTTGCGTGTGAAGTTGGGATGCAAGACCATGCCAAGGAGCCCGGCTTCACCCCGCTGTATGACATTCTCGGCATGTATGACCGCGCGATTCCCCTGCTCATCAAAGAGCACCACCCGCCCGGGGCGCTCGGTTACCAGAAAGCCACTATTGGGTAAAAACGCAATATCCCACGGCACCTCAAGCGATCGAGCCACTTCTTGCATGGGACGCACAGGCTCTTGGCGCGGAGGTTCCTCCGGCTGAAGACGCTCTTCACGCTCACGAGTGAAGCGCTCAAGCAACTCTCGCGATTGTCCATCATCGGAGTAGAGACCGAAACTACTGCGCACATCTCCCGGCTCACCGGTCACCACGCGATAGGTCGTATACAAAAGAATACATGAAAGAATAACTAAAATTGCGGTGAGAGCTTTGTATAGCATAGCAACAACAAATTACGGTCGAGGGTTATCTTGTTCGTTGAGTCCGCCTGATACAACGCGTACAGTGCGTCGATCGGCGTCATACTCCAGTATAGCCGAAACGCGATTATTCGTCAGGTCCGCTTCTTGTAACATACCACGCGGATTGACGTGATACGTAAGTCGATATAATCCGCTCGGAAGTGCATAGAGTGATATGATCTGCCCTGCATAGGAATAGTAGTAACTATCTCCCCAGCCAACCGAAATACCTTGTAGATTACGTCCGCAAATACGGTAGACTGGATTGCCGCCACCAGTAATTCCACTAAGTGTCACCGGATCGACATCGCGCACACAATAGGTCACTTTGTCTTGTATACGTGGCTCAATACGAAGATGGTCGGGATCATCTCCCGCAGGCTCAAGGATGTAATCGACAAAATCATCAAAATGGTAATGCTGATGTTCTTGGTGCCACCTAAACGTTCCCACAAGATGATCGCGGTAGTCGCCGTCAATGCGATAGATTCGCTGAAATACATCGCGATCGATATCGCCCTGTACGTGCGCCGTGGCAGGATCGGCAACCAGCTCAAGATTGCCCGGACCTCTATTCCAGTAGGTTGTGGTAAAGACCAAATGGGGTATTTCGCCCCGTACTTCAACAAACACATCGCTTGGTGGCAGAGGCACCAGATCGGGCAATAGCTCGATGGCACCGGTGACCAAATTGTCGATCGCTTCGCGACGCTCCTGCTCGGCGATCAACACTTCTTCAAAAAACGGAAGCAGGTCATCGCGCTCGTCAACAACCGCTTCGACCAGCATACCGGCCACAACGCCGTTGCTGGCACGCCGTGGCACCAAATACGTCCCCGGCACATACACGCGCTCAAGAATATCGAATTCACCGTCTGAAAGAAATGCCGCAAGACCGCTGAATGCAACCTTCTCCGACTCATTCCATCCCTGCAATCCCTCCATGAGCGGAATGACCTTTGCGTTGAAGGTGTCCCACTGGATGCCGGCAAGCGCGGTAACAAATCGATGCTGTTCAAGATCGTCCCATTCTGTCACGCTTGCCAGATGTATCGCCAATTCTCTCTTTGAAAGACCTTCTGGTATGTCGATCCATAGCGCCTTGGGCTCAGCTAATGCACGTGAGAGCGCGCGCAGTGTTTCGGCATCTCCAAGCGAATAGGCACCCGGTTGGATTGCACCCGTATGACCCTGAAGTGCACGAACAATACGCAAAAGCAGCGTACTGCGCACAAGCCGCTCATCTCTGAGCGCACGATATGCATCGCGCGAGTCCATATCAGGCGCCACGAAAAACAAGCCATCGGCCACGCCGACTTTTTTCATATACCTCTCTGAAGCGCTTTCCTTCCCTGCATTATCATGTGCCAACGCCACAAACCACAACCCGCTCAGTACAAGCGCGACAACCGTCATACCTGCTGTTACATGATGTGCTGTTCTTGATCGCATTAGTTCATTGATACTTGAAAGTACAGTATACCAAACTCATCTCTATGATGCGTCTTTTCCGACCACAGGGTCAGCCAAGTGTGCATGATCGTTCCAGGTAATTATTTGCCAACCGGTATGTATGGTGTGTTCCGAGTCGAGGATGCATGTAGCTATGCCTGTATTTTCAATGCGAAACGTTGTACGAAAATTCTGAAATTCTTCCGGTGTGACTTTTTCACTCCAGATCATACTGAGTATATGTTTCAAAAAGATAGCATGCGTAACGACAACAATAGTGGTCCCTGGAAGAGCTTCAAGGAACGCAAGCGCTTGCTTGGCGCGCGCAATGAGATCATAGAAATTCTCTTCGTCAGAATAGCGCCACTCGGCATCGTCTTTGTGTTTCTGCATTTCCTTGTAAATACGCTGAACCTCGGGATCAAGCCGTGGCTTCCCGACAACCTCCTTTGCGCCACGTCGCTCTCGGAAATACAAGTGTTGTTCGTGCGGCACACTGCACTGTGCCGCTATGATCTCAGCGGTTTCGACCGCGCGTGGATAATCACTTGAAAGGACCAGGTCTACAGAGAGTGTCAAAAAGCGATCTGCAACAAGCCGCGCCTGCCGTATCCCTTTTTCCGAAAGCGGAATATTGGGGTCTTGTACGAGATCCTGCACATTACCTGCGGTCTCGCCATGTCGAGTAAAGTAAACGGTTTTTTTCATTGCAATGAGATATCGTGATATAACTCTTGAAATGAGTGGGGCAGTATACTAACAATCATCACGCCATCCCAAATCAAATTTCATACCTACTGTATATTGGATACCTACTGTTCACTAGACGCATGGGTCAGCCAAGTGCACATGATCATTCCACGTGAGTATGCGCCAGTCGGGATGAATGTGATTTTCGGTGTCGCGCACACAAAGAGTGAGTCCGGTATTGGATGACTCAAAGATGACGCGAAAACGCCAGAATTCTTCAGCGGTAATATCGTGCGACCACATTACGCCGACCAGCATTTTTATGAACATGCCATGTGAGACAATCGCCAGATTCGACTCGGTGCGCGTATTGATAAAGGCAAGCGCTTCCCGCGCGCGATCACGCAGATCATGCACATTCTCTTCGTCGGCAAGATGCCAATGCGGATCTCCTCTCTTACCATGCATGAGCGCGCGCTCCTCGGCAATAACTGGATCGTTAATCGATTTACCTACCTGATGAGATGCGTACCGTTGCTCGACAAAAAGCTCATTCGTCTCAAGGGGCGCACCTGTCACACGATGGATCGCTTTGGCTGTCTCGTAGGCACGAACAAACGGACTGCTAATGATCACGTCAAGCTCAATTGTTTGAAAACGCTTACCGATCAGTTTGGTTTGCGCTTTACCGATCTCGCTCAACGGATCGGTACCGTCTTGCACCAACTGATGTGTATTAGCAATGGTACGCCCGTGACGCACAAGGTAGAGTGTTTGTTTCATACAGACAATGGTTCAGCAGACTGGGTAAGTTCAATAAGTGCCAGTTCGAGTGCGATCGTGGGTTCATTCGCAAATCGCATCATGCGCGGCACCTCAAGCAAGCGAAGGAGCGTTTTAGAATTGATCGCGCGCTCTTTTGAAAGCGCAACAAGCCGCGCATACTCATCCTCACCATACTGCGTGCGCACGTGTTCCAACATTGACGGAGCGGCGCGTATAAGCATGATCGCTCGCACCCGCGCGATGAGGAGTGATACCAACAGTGACATGTTGTTTCCCTCTGTACGCGCTTTTCCAAGCAATGAAAATGCTTCATCCGCTCCCTTGCCGGCAAACGCATCCAGAAGTGCGTGCACGAGCTTCGTGCTCGGCGCACCGGTCACCATTGCCACGTCATCCAGTGCAATACTCTTTTTTGTGTGATGCGCGGTCAATACTTTCTGCAGTACTCCGTGCGCATCGCGATACGAGCCGTCTGCCAAAAGCGCCAAGAGATCGGCGGCGTCCGGCGCAAGCGTCTTCCCTTCTTCTTTGGCAACACGCACAAGCATCTCGGCAAGTATGCGCTCCGAGGGGCGATTGAATGCGCACTGCTGACAGCGCGAGCGAACCGTGTCCGGCAACTTCTCCGGCTCGGTCGTCGCGAGAATAAAGAGTACATGCTTGGGCGGCTCTTCGAGTGTTTTCAAAAGTGCATTGAACGCTTCTTTGGTAAGCATATGCGCCTCGTCGATGATATACATCTTATAGGGCGAATTGAACGGTAGCGTGTGGACTTCCTCGCGCAGTGCGCGAATATCGTCGATGCCGCGATTGCTCGCCGCATCTATCTCGTAGGTGTCGCGCTCGGATATGCCAAGCTCGCGCGCAACAATGCGAGCGACGCTCGTCTTGCCAATACCCCGCCCACCGGAGAAGAGGTAGGCGTGCGCGATAGCGTCACTTTTGAGTGCGCCTTCAAGAAGCGTGATCACCGCATCTTGCCCCACTACATCAATGAATGTCTGCGGGCGATATTTGCGATAGAGTGCATCGGACATGTAGGAGTAGTATAGCAAACGAAGCTCTAAACCCTAAGCGGTCCGGAGCGCGCGTTTCGCTCCGGACCGAACATGACTTCAGCCTTTCCGGGTTAGGAACACCCAAAAAAGGATAGCCGCAACGAACGTCAGTGCCAACAGCGGCACGTGGACGAGGGTTGCCCAGAACAGCAGAAGCCCTGGGGCAATTGCCAGACGCAGATAGTAATCGCGTCCGGACAACCTCGATTTACGTGGAGCTCGAGTCAGGTGTCTAATTACCATCAGGTCCTCCGCAATATTGACCTTTCAATCCGAACACTCTAACATTCAGGGAATATGGCAAAACACATTGATCTGGCGGAACGTCGAGCGATCGAGCGAGGGCTTACAAGCAACAAGGGAGTGAACGAGATAGCGCGCCTGCGCAGACGCGCCAAAAGCACCATCAGTGAGGAGATACGGCTTGGTAGTAAGGACGGAATATATCGTGCTGTGTACGCACACACGCAAGCGCAAAAACGTCGCAAAGAAGCAAAACAGAAGTGTCTCAAAGTGGCGATGAATGCTGAGCTCAAGAAGTACGTCATACAGAAGCTCAAAGACAATCAAACCCCCGAAGCGATCAGTGGTCGTATTAAAACAAAAGACACGCATATACCCTACGCAAGCCCCAAAGCGATCTACCACTTCGTACACTCATCCCACGGCGGACCACTGGAGCATCATCTCCACCGACGACGCGTAAAGCG
>PWVU01000108.1 GCA_003561715.1 Candidatus Kaiserbacteria bacterium
AGCTTCTGCATATCTCGTTCTGGCGCTCGGTGGTGATGTCGATTGCGTTCATACTCTTTTTGTTCGGACTTACCCTCGGAGGAGATCTGGGTGTGGTGTATACTATCTATTCGTTGAGCATCCTTGTCCCGATCGTACTGGCGATCTACTACTACCGTGAACACTGGAACTGGCAAAAATGTGTTGCCGTAAGTTTCTCGGTCCTGGCGTTGATGCTGTTGGGGTAGGGTATAACCTTTCGTACTAAAAATTCTTCCACGCTATAGTGGCTATCTCGGCATGCATGCGGCATGCACACCCCTCGAGCCGCGTATTTGACAATAACGCACCAACGTGTTTATATCGCCATGCGCTATGCAACCATTCTATTCAGTCGTCGTGCCGGTATATAACGAGGCGGGAAATATCACCCGTCTGCATACCGAGCTGTGCGCCATAATGGACGGTCTCACCAAACCCTACGAGATCATCTATATCAATGACGGCAGTACCGATGAGAGTGCCGAGGAGCTTGCCACGCTCGCGCCCGCGACCGTGATCGACTTCAATCGCAATTACGGGCAAGCGACCGCGCTTGATGCCGGCTTCAAGCATGCCACCGGTGAGACCGTCATATCGCTCGATGGCGATGGGCAGAATGATCCCGCCGATATCCCGCGTTTGTTGGCGGAGTTGGAATCGCGCGAGTTGGATGTGGTCGCCGGATGGCGCAAAGAGCGCAAAGACACTGATCGGATCAAAGTACTCACGCGCATCGGACGCTTTCTCCGTCGCTACCTGATTCGCGATACCGTGCACGACACCGGCTGTACTCTGCGCGTGTATCGCCAACAAGCGGTCAAGTCGCTCGACCTGCAAGGCGAGATGCATCGCTACATCTTGGCACTCCTGCGCTGGAAAGGATTTCGCATCGACGAGTTGGTGGTTACCGATCGCCCTCGTGTGCACGGCGTGAGCAAGTACGGTATAAGCAAAGCGGTGCGCGGGTTTATCGACCTTGTCTTTATTTGGTTCATCCACAAATACTCTCAGCGCCCGCTCCATATCTTCGGCTACGTCAGCTTGCTGGTGTTTGCCGTCGGCGCGCTCTTTTTGCTCTACGCGGCATACCAAAAACTGTTCTTCGGGTTTCCGATCAATCGCAGTGGACACTTCTTACTCGGTGCGTTCTCGTTGTTGGGTGCCATGGTCATGTTCAGCTTTGGCGTGGTGATCGACCTGCTGATCAAGATCCACCTCAACAACTCACCGTACGAGAAGCGCTACTACATTCGTCGTATTATGAGAAATGAACAAGATACCAACACCGCCACACACGTATGACCATAGGATGCATTGGACAGGGCTTTATCGGAAAGAACTATGCGGACGATTTTGAGTCACGCGGCTACACGGTCGTGCGCTATGCCAAAGAGCCCGCCTACGAAGCCAATAAAGACGCGATCGCCACGTGTGATATCGTCTTTATTGCGGTGCCGACGCCAAGCACACCCGAGGGCTTCGATGCTTCCATTGTCGAGAGTGTGATCGACTTGGTGGGCGAAGGAAAGACGGCGGTGATAAAATCGACCATGCAACCCGGCTCGACCGAGCGTATTGCCGCACACTTTCCCACACGCTTTGTCATGCACAGCCCTGAATTCTTGCGCGAAAAGACCGCGGCACACGATGCCAAACATCCCGAGCGCAACATCGTCGGTATTCCGCATGATACCCCCGAGTGGCGCGCCAAGGCGACTGAGGTACTTGCGGTCTTGCCGCCCGCGCCCTATACGAGTATTGTGGACGCGCGTTCGGCGGAGCTGATCAAGTACATTGGCAATTGCTTCCTCACCACCAAGGTCGTCTTTTTCAATGCGATGTACGATCTGGCTCAGAGCTTGGGTGTGGATTGGGAGCAGGTGCGCGAGGCGGTCATTCACGATCCGCGTATCGGTGCGTCGCACACCGCGGTGGCACACGAGAGCGGACACGGAGGTGTGCCCGGGCGCGGCGCAGGTGGACACTGTTTTATCAAAGATCTTGCGGCACTGCGCGAGCTGTACGAGCGCCTGCGCCCTGCCGATCAGGAAGGTATCGCATTCCTCGCCGCCATCGAAGAGAAAAACACGCGACTCTTGATCGAAAGCCAAAAAGACCTCGACCTGCTTGGGGGTGTGTACGGAGAAGCGCATGTGTCTGCGCGCAGAGATACAAACGATACAGATACTCGCTAGACTCATCACGGTAACGATTGCACTACCATGAGCACGCCCACACATACCTCAGCCAAAACCATACTCCTTACCGGCGGCGCGGGCTTTATTGGTTTTCACACCGCGCGTGCTTTGCTTGATCGAGGAGACACGGTCGTGATGGTCGACGATCTCAACGACTACTACGACGTATCGCTCAAACTCGCCCGCGTAGAAGAGCTAAAAAAACACCCGCACGCCGAGCGGCTCACGTTCGTTGTGGGCGATGTTGCCGACTATGCGATGCTTGAAGAAGTGTACTCAACACACCCCTTCACCCACATCTGCCATCTGGCGGCACAAGCGGGCGTGCGCTACTCTCTGGAACAGCCGTTTTCCTACGAGCGTGCCAATCTGTTGGGTTTTCTCAATATTCTCGAGCTTGCGCGTCACAAGCAGATCACCAATCTTATCTACGCCTCATCGAGCTCGGTCTATGGCGCCAACACCAAGACACCCTTTGCGGAGACCGATATGACCGATCGTCCCGTCTCCCTCTATGCCGCGACCAAAAAAGCAAACGAACTTATGGCGCACGCATACCACCACCTCTACGGTATCAACTGCACCGGGTTGCGCTTCTTCACGGTCTACGGTCCGTGGGGACGCCCGGATATGGCGCCGATGGGCTTTGCAAAAAAAATGTGCGCAGGAGAGCCAATAGATATCTACAATGGCGGCGACATGAAGCGCGATTTTACCTATATCGACGACATTGTTGCGGGAGTCGTGAGCGCGATCGACCACAGCTACGCATGGGAGGTCTTCAATCTCGCCTATGGGCGCTCGGTGCCGTTGCTTGCCTACATCGAGGCGCTTGAGCGGGCGCTTGGCGTGACCGCGGTGCGCACGCTTCTGCCTATGCAACCGGGCGATGTGCCGGTGACCGATGCCGATATTAGCCATGCCAAAGAAAAACTCGGCTACGATCCCGCCACATCCGTTACAGAAGGAGTTGCCACGTTTGCGCAGTGGTATCGGCAGTACTACGCGGTGTGAGGGTCTGAGCCGTATCTGAATAAGAGTGCGAACGTGGCGGTCATACAAGGGCTTGCATTTTTTTGTTACCAGGGTAAGATGTTGTCTGCCAGCTGTGGACCAGTCTAGTTGCGTGTGTGGGTAAAGGTCCACAGCTGGCACATCGCCAAGAACCTCAAAGTCGCATCGGTCGACACAGGGCTTTGCGGTTTTTTGTATACACAGATCCCCGTAGTATATGCCCCATCTCACCACCTACCTGTGCTTCTGGCGTGTAAGAAGCAAGACAGGTAGGTATGTTCATACGTACTGAAATGAAATAGCTTTTTTGGTTGCTTTTCTTTGGTTGCTTTTCTTTGGTGGAACGGTAGCATGTTGTTTGTCAGCACTCGAAGACCGATCTCTCTCCTCAGGTCGGTCTTCGATGGGCAAGTGTGCTGACCCATTTGGGCTCCGATCACACCGCCGTCGGTTGTGTGATCGGAGCTCCTTTTACAATTCCAAAGTTCATACAAACCCTTGAAGCGTGTGGCGTATGTCTGCGGGGTGCAAGCGGGGTCTGGGGGCTGACCCCATGGCCACCGGACAACACTAAATGTTAAAGGTCTGACCTTTAACATTTCTGCTCTTTGTCATTTTGGCATGTATGTTGGGGTCTGCACGTATCGGGTATCGGGGGTATCGGGGTCTGACCCCATCGCCCCTGACCCCATCGCCCCCCCACTGGCAACGTAAGCACAAATAGGCGCGTTTTTGCAAATTGGATAAATTTGCGCTATAAATGCACAAAATTTACTTTTTCGTAAAATATGGCTTTTTTTAAGCGCAAAATCGAGGATAACATTTCAACACACATCGGTTCCGGCAACATTTTGCTCATTTTCGGTCCTCGACAAGCAGAATAAATGACGCAGTTCGAGCTTCGCCTCTCAATATTGCAATATAGGTATATTGGTTTATACTATAGATACACCTCCTGTCGCTTCGGTGGCAGGACGCGAGACCGCAACCACTGTGTTGCGGTCTCTGCATTTTGGACCTATCATTACGACCATGCGTACAGTAGTTTATGTCGATGGCTTTAATCTTTATTACGGATGCCTCAAACACACGCCCTACAAGTGGCTCGACATTTCCAAAGTGTGCGGTTACTTGTTTCCAAATGACACCATTACTGCTATCAAGTATTTTACCGCGCCAATAAAGCTGCGAGTAAGTGACGTAGACACAGACAAGCCCAACCGGCAACAAATGTATCTACGAGCACTGCGTACCATCTCGCGCCTTGAAATTATTGAAGGTCATTTCTTGGTGCATTCGGTTATGATGAAAAATGCCAACAGCAAAGGGTTTCTAAGGTGATCAAAACAGAAGAGAAGGGTACAGACGTGAACATTGCCGCGCATCTGGTACACGATGGACACAGCGGTGCATACGAACGGGCGGTTGTAGTTTCAAACGATTCAGATCTAGTTGAACCGATACGGATTGTCATAGGAGAACTGCGACTTCCGGTCATTGTTGTCAATCCGTACGAGCGAAACTCTGTAGAACTAAAGCAGACAGCGAGTTCGGTGCGGCATATTCGCAAAGGCGTTCTACGTATAAGTCAGTTTGCAGATCAGCTCAACGATCATACAGGATCGTTTCGCAAGCCCGCATCGTGGTGACGTGTGAGAGTTGTGTTCACGGTTTTTGAATACAACAGGCGGCGCGGCGAAGCCGCGCCGCGCGTCGCTCTCGGGTGATTCCCGCTCTCCGCCACCTCGCATCCACACGAAATGTAGGTGTTGGACACCTACATTTCGCCCTGCATCCAAAAAAAATGTAGGTGTTGGACACCTACATTTCGCCCGCAAGTCATATTGTTCGTCTTCACACCACAGCGATCGCGCACAGCGCGCGGCGCAGGGCTTGCGTGATGCGGTTCATGTGGTATAACGGGGGCGCTACGGCTTGTGTATGAAGCGCATCCTTATCCTCAACTACGAATTCCCGCCGCTGGGTGGGGGAGCGGCGAATGCGACCTACTACTTTTTGAAAGAGTTTGCCAAAGACCCATCGCTCGAGATAGACCTGGTGACCTCCTCGCTCGATACCTATCGCACGGAGCAGTTTGCGCCGAATATCACCATTCATTACCTCGATATCGGCAAAAAGGGAAATCTCCACTACCAGAGCAATGCCGCCCTCTTGCGCTACGCATGGCGCGCGTACCGGTACGCGCGGCGGCTGGTGGGGCGAGAGCGATTCGATCTCGTCCATGCGTTCTTCGGTATACCGTGCGGGTATATCGCGATGAAGCTTGGGTTGCCGTATATCGTCTCTCTGCGGGGAAGTGATGTGCCGTTCTACAATGCGCGGTTCTACTGGCTCGATATGCTCTTCTTCAGGCGCATGAGTCGCCGGATATGGAAACGTGCTAACGCGGTCATTGCAAATTCGGCGGCGCTCAAGGAGCTTGCGTATGCATCGGTTCCCGCACAGGAGATCGGCGTTATCTACAACGGTGTTGCGACCGATGAATTTCTGCCCGCGCAAGGCAATGCGCACGATGATCTGCACCTTATCTCGACCGGGCGCTTGATAGAGCGTAAAGGGTATCGGTATCTTATCGAGGCGCTGGCGGGTATCGAGGGAGTGACGCTCACGCTTGTGGGCGATGGCAACCAAAAAAGCGAGCTCGAAGCGCTCGCCGATACGCACGGCGTGCGTGTGCAGTTTGCAGGGTCGCAAAGACACGAGGAGATCCCCGCGCTTCTTGCGGAGGCGGATGTGTTCGTCCTGCCGTCATTGAATGAAGGCATGTCAAACTCGGTCTTGGAGGCGATGGCGGCCGGACTGCCGATTATTACCACCGACACCGGCGGGAGTGCGGAATTGGTGCATGACAATGGTATCATTGTGCCGAAGGCGGATGTGGCGGCGCTACGCGCCGCCACCCTCACCCTCAAGGAAGACCCCGCGCTTCGCGCCACCATGGCGCGACGCTCACGCGAGCGCGCCCTAAAGATGAGCTGGCACGCGGTAGCAGGGGAGTATAGAAATGTGTATCATGCATTACAAATCTAAAGAAATCACCCACCTCGTATCCGCTGTAGTGATAAACCACAATGGTGCAAATTATACTATCGAATTACTTCACAGTTTGCTGGACTCAGAGTATCCATTGGATGAGATTATTGTAATTGATGACCGATCGACCGATGATAGTATGTCGAGAATCAGAGAGTTGTTTCCTCATGTAAAAGTACATTCTACGCAGAATAACATCGGACCTGGAGGTGCAAGAAATGCAGGCATGGCTCTTGCAAAGAATGACCTTATAGTTTTTTTAGACAACGATGTCGAAATAAAAAGTGACGCTATACAAAAATTGGTTAAAGGGATACAAAGTAATCCAGGTTATACATTCTACGTTCCAAGAGTGTTGTATTTTGATGACAAAGAAGTCGTTCAAAAAGAAGGGACCGACATACACTATCTCGGATTGACGCTAAACGTTGCAACTCACAATTTACACAAAGATACACTAGACGCCACACCGCGCGAACTGATCGCCTTCCCGGGAGTTTGTTTCTTGTATGCAAAAAAACACACTAACAATATTGCAAAATATGATGAAAGTTACTTCTATACGTTTGAAGACCTGGATTTTTCAGTTCATAATCACATAATTGGTAACAAATCAATTTTGCTACCAGTAGCAGAGGTGTACCATAAAGGGGGAACCCCCGGGCTGTCCTATCGAGGTGGTAGTAAATACCCAAACAAAAGATTGGAATTTTTGGTAAAAAATCGATGGATGTTTTGTCTCAAGTACTACCAACGTAAAA
>PWVU01000019.1 GCA_003561715.1 Candidatus Kaiserbacteria bacterium
CGCAGACCCCGCCATACTTGAGCTCCTCTTGAAGCTTAGAAACAACTATACGCTTGCCGCTTTGACAAATCTGACAGAACAGCGTTATGAAGCGGATGTTTTCATGGGTCTGTATGCGTATTTTGACTTCAGCATCCTTTCTTTCAAAGAAGGGATCAAAAAGCCGGATCATCGGTTTTTTCTCAGAGCACTTGAAGAAGCAGCATGTCTTCCGAGCGAGGCGGTATTCATTGATGATCAAATAAAAAACACCGATGCCGCACAAGAACTCGGTATTCACGCAATCCAATATAAGAACTATGAACATCTTATGGAGCGCCTGAAGCTTCTTGGGGTGGAGGTGTGAGCGGTTCAGGTCTTGTTTTTGGTGTGTACGGAGATCGCGGGTACTCAGTAATGAGGCCGTAATAACCGGTGGATTTTCCGGAACGTCTGCCGAGCTATAGTTTGGTATACTACTGCACATGAAGCATCATGCGTATGTGTTGGTGTGTCGGGCGGAAGAGTCTGCGGCGCTTGAGCAGGCATTGTTTGCAAGCCTTGAGGGGGAGGAGTCAATCGTCAGAGAAGTAACGCGTCACTCTTTTGCATCGCTTGGGGTGGATGATGCACGGGCGATCAAAGAAGCGGCGTATCGCACAGCGAGCATGCCCGGTGCGCAATCGTGGCACATCGTGAGTTGTACAAGTGCGACCGTTGAGGCGCAGAACGCGCTTTTGAAAGTGCTGGAGGAGCCACCCAAAGATACGTTCTTTGTATTATGTGTACCACACGCGGAGGTGTTGTTGCCGACGGTGCGCTCGCGACTCATGACGGTTTCAGGTAGGTTGGATACAGAGAAAGATGCTGGCGTGAAAGGGGAAGAGAATGCCCGTGTGTTCATCGAGATGTCGCTTCCCGAGCGTGTGCGCCATGTCGCGATACTACTCAAAGAGGTCGAAAGTAAAGGCGATGGTGCGCTCCATGCATTTCTTGATGATCTTGAGCGCTACTATGCGAAGGCGTTGCGCGCGACACGGGCATCGGACATATCCTCAAGCGTCTTGCCGATAGTCTTTGCAACACGCGAATACCTCTACGGTCGCTCGCCCTCACGCAAGCTCTTGTTCGAAAATATCGCACTCCAGCTCCCGCACAAAAGATGAAAATGTACGCAATATGCGTTAGTATATGTTGGCATGGATGCACGTAGTGTAGCTATGTTACTCTAACTGCTAATTCCTAACTTCCTAACTACCTAGATCATGTATTCCTTCACCCAACTTTCACAAAAGATCGACGACACCGCCCTGTGGCTCCAAGGAGAGCTTGCCGGTATTCGCACCGGGCAAGCGTCACCCGCCTTGCTGGATGGAGTGCGGGTCGAGGTGTACGGCGCAACGATGCCGCTCAATCAGGTTGCCTCGGTTACAATCGAGGACGCAAAGACCTTGCGTGTGTCGGCGTGGGATGCCGGTAATGTAAAAGCGATTGAAAAAGCCGTGACGGATGCCGACCTTGGCGTATCGTGCGCAACTGACGAGAAGGGGGTGCGTGTGCATTTTCCACCCTTGACCAGCGAGCGACGCACTCAGCTTATGAAAGCGGTGTCTAGCAAACTCGAAGAAGCTCGTATCACCCTGCGCCATGAACGCGATCGGGTATGGAACGATATTCAAAAGCAGGAGAAGGACGGTGCGCTTTCTGAGGATGAGAAGTTTCGCGCCAAAGAAGAAATGGAGAAGCGCGTAAAAGAGGGGAATGAAAAACTGCAAGTACTTGCCGACGCAAAAGGGAAGGAGCTACAGGGGTAAGTATACACAGTATCAGGTATGATGTATCAAGTATTATGTATACTGCAACTCAGATTTCTTTATCCTAATCTTTAACCCTGCGTCCAAAACCCGCTTTCACAATTCCGAGATTTGAGCAAACCCAAAGCAACTATCCACTACTCACTACCAACTACCCACCACCATGTCGATCCTCATATTCTTTATTGTTCTCTTTGTGCTCATTTTAGTGCATGAGTTGGGACATTTTCTTGCGGCTAAAAAGTTCGGCATCAAGGTCGATGAATTCGGTATCGGTTTCCCACCGAAACTGTTTGGCTATAGACCAAAGGGGAGCGAAACCGAGTACACCTTCAATTGGCTCCCGATTGGTGGTTTTGTAAAGATTTTTGGGGAAGATCCTAATCAAGAGAATACCGAAGGACCCGAGCGTGAACGTAGTTTTGTACACAAACCCAAATGGCAACAGGCGGTGGTGCTTGTAGCGGGTGTGACCTTCAATGTCTTGATGGCGTGGGTATTACTGGTCAGTCTCTTTTTGGTCGGCATGCCCACCGCAGTTTCGCCTGATGAGCTTGATACCGTGCGTGATCCAAAGCTGTTGGTTATGAATGTCTTGCCGGATTCGCCTGCAGAGCGTGCGGGTATGGGCGCGAGCAATGAGATCGTTGCGGTCATAGGGAGCGACGGCATCGAACCGGATACGCTTACGCCCGAGGCGATCGCGAACTTCGTCTCGCCGCGTGCCGATGAACCGATCACGTTTATGTTGCGCGATAGTGGGGAGATGCGAAATGTGATCGTTACCCCGAGCGCGGGTTTGATCGAAGATGAACCGGAGCGCGCCGCAATCGGGATCAATATGTCTTTGGCGGGCATCATGCGTTTGCCGGTGCATGAAGCAGTCTGGAAGGGAACTACCATGACGGCGGATCTTTTAAGCGCGGTTGCGGTTGGTCTGTACGGCTTCTTTACGGATGCGTTCACGGGGCAAGCGGACTTTACGCAGGTTGCCGGTCCGGTCGGTATTGTCGGGATGGTGGGGGAGGCGTCGAGTTTAGGGCTTGCTTACTTGCTTACCTTTACGGCATTTATTTCACTTAATCTCGCGGTCATCAATATGCTACCGTTTCCGGCGCTCGACGGGGGAAGACTGGTCTTTGTGGCGATCGAAGCGATAACCGGACGTATGATCAAGCCCGCAATTGCAAACGGACTTAACTTCATCGGTTTTGCACTCCTGATCATTCTTATGATCGCGGTGACGTATAACGATATTCTTCGACTCCTGTAGTAACAGTAACATGAAGCACGTATCTCAGCGAGATCTGTACATCGTACGCGGACTTCCCGGTGCCGGAAAAACAGCTCTTGTTGAAAGTCTGTGTTCTCCCCTTGATAAGATGTATTCGCCCGATGATTATATGGTGGATGAGCGAGGTGTGTATGCCTACGATAACAGTCGTGTGCAGGAAACGATCGACGCGTGTCAGAAGGGTGTTGAAAAAGCTATGCAACGCGGAGTATCGCGCATCTTTGTGCATGCTCTGTTCACCAAACATGCGCATATGCAACCGTATTTCAAGCTTGCTTCGCGGTATGGTTATCGCGTGTTTTCGTGCGTTGTCGAACGACATCATAACGGCAGGAGTGAACATTTCTCGTCCGAAGCGTCTGAAGATGAGTCACGTGAGCTACGAAGAAAGCGATTTGATATACGGTTGTAGGTTTTGACCGATGTATCGGCACCGCCTGTGTATTTCTTTTATATACATCCGGCAAGGCTCTCGCTACAATGACGGTATGTATAGTAAAAAAGCCGAAGCGGGAATAATTGGTGTTTTTCTGGTCGTGTTGGTCGGTTTGATCGCAATGAGTGTGCATGTATATGCGCAGCAAACTAAGACATTTTATGAAGGATCCTCTTCTGCAACTCTGCAAGTATGTAAGACAGTTGACGGACAGATGGTATGCACGTATGAGTCATCACGAGAAACCACACAGGATGACCGCACCTATACTTCAGTAACGGTAGGTGGTGAAGAAGGAGGAGAATCTAACGAGGCATACACAGAGGGAGGGGATTCCGATCAGACCCAGGTGGATAAAGATGAGGGAAATGAACAAGTGCTTACTGATCCGGGTCGATCAGAAGAGGGTGCTGAAGAAAAAAAAGATACAACTTCGGATGAGAATGAGGAAAAGGTTGCCGTCGCGCTTACCCGACCCGCGTGTCCTATTGTATCGTTGCCGGAGCGTGTCATCGTCGATTTCGGCGAACAACGACTCCGTTCGGATAGGGACGTCACAGCGGCGCGTACACGTGAAGAACCCGTCGTGCTGATGCCGGGAACATATACCGTCACCCTGGCGGCGTGGGATGGATATGAAGGACGCGAGAAGGTGACACAGCCACGTGAGCAAATATATGCGGTCGTGTTTTCGGGCGAGTCCGTTGTGGCTCGCACAGGCACAACGCATGATCTGAAAAACAACGTGCGTGAAGCGACCGAAGTGCGCGTGGTAAATGAGGCGCTTGAATTACCCGAGCACACAACTGCTGTGCAGGTGGTGCATGCGGCATATCCCGAGACGTCAAATCCGAACAGTTTATACCCACTCTGTATTGGCTTTGATCGTCATAAAGAAGAAGTTTCTAAAGAAGAGGCCGTTGAAATCAAAGCATCTAAAGAGCAAGATACGCAGTCTAAGGAGACTGAAGAAAAGCAATCAGAAGAGATTGTACAAGAAGAGCCAATTGTATGCGCTCAGGACCGACGCCAATGTCCTGATGGTTCGTATGTGTATCGTCAAAAACCCGACTGCCAATTCGCGCGATGCCCCCGCATCACGCTAACCGATGAAGCGGGGCAAGAGCAGGTTCGTGAAGAAGAATCACCAACGCACGAGTCGAGTCCTGAGATACGAGAGGCTTCGACACCTGCACGTGCGACACAGGAGACTCAATCGATCTTGGATCGTTTGCGTAGAACGCAAGAGTCAACCCCTGCACCGACACCGTCTCGTCAGCCTACCCAGCGTGAAGCGGAGGTTATTGAGGAGCGCAGACAAATTCTTGAGCAGGTGCCCCAGGAAACGCGCCGCTTCGATCCTCGCGAGCGTGAGGAGATTGTGCGTGAAGAACGTACGCGGCGCGGTGAAGAAGAGCGAGAAGTTATTGTTGAACGAGCGCTTGGTACCGTACTCAATTCTCCGATTGACGATATTGAGGATCTGGTGGAGCGAGAGGCCGGCGAGCGCGTATCGTTGCGTGAACCTCGTCGAGAAGTGGTTGAACGCGAACGAACTGATCCGTACGAAATGGATATTCAGCGATTGGTGTATGGCGAGCGTCTTGATCTGTCAATCTTACGAGACTCAGACGGGGATGGCATATCAGACTTTGATGAGATTTTCATATACGGTACGGATCCCTTTAATGCGCATACGGCGGGAGGATTACTCACTGATGGGGAGCGGGTGATGCTTGGGCTCGATCCACTTTCGACCTCTACGGAGAGGCTGGCGGTTGCATCCCCACGCACAACCGGTGAGGAAGATCCGTTCCAGTATTCGGTATCGAATATCGAGCTCCTTCCGGCATCAGATCCAGATGGAGTTGATGCGATACGATTCCAAGGACTTGCACCCTTGAACAGTCTGGTTACGCTTGTTATGTTCAGTGAGCCGATCATTGTGACCGTCAAAGCCAATGATAATGGTAACTGGGAGTACGTGTTAGATGTGCCGGTCGAGGAAGGGCGTCATGAGCTATTTGTTACGTCGGTCAATGCGCAGGGTGATATTGTGCGACGTAGCCCCAGCATTCCTTTTGTGCGTACTGCTGAGGCAATCGAATTCACCCCTCTTTCCGGTGCGACCAGTCAAAGCGGCATTATGGCCGGTAACTTCCTAGCTATTGCGCTCGCACTCTTTTTGGGTATTGGATTCATTGCGTTGCTGGTGCTTGGTCTCTCGCACCGACGACGAAACATCATAATTGCAGAGCCACATGGACGAGACACTCTCGCGTAAATGGATCTGGAATCCACTGAAAGCGGGTATTCGCTTTATTCGTGAGAATCCGCAGATATGGATGACAGTCCTGATTGCGGTCGTCATATTTGTTTCGTTCTTAGTCGTTGCAAACTTTTTTATTCGTATTGCACAAGATGCGCATCAAACACTGGCGCAGGAGCGTGTTACTGTAATGCAGAATGCGGTAGTCGCTGTCATGAGTACGCGCGAACTGTCCGATATAGAACTTGAACAGTTGCTTAGCGCACTTAAAGACTCGCACACCTCGATAGCCGAGATGTTCGTAATGGAACGCGTAGATGATAAGTGGCATCGTACCTTAACTGCCGGAGACATTGTCCAGCGTGACCTTACGCAAGAACACTACGTATTCTATTACCAAGTGGCTCTCATAGCACCATCGACTCTTAAGCATCCGGAAATGTTGAGTGGGCTATCGGGGGTAACAGTTTTTCGTGCACTTCCAGGAGAACGTGAGAGAGTATTGGTGACACATCACCGATACACCGCATCTGATCTTTTGATACAGCGCGCGATAGAGCAAAGCCTTTTGATACTTGCCGTGGTACTTGCAACAATCTTCTTTCTGCTCTTTCATCACGCACGCATTATTGATTACAGTACGCTCTATCAGCGTCTTAAAGAAGTCAATGAGCTCAAGGACGACTTTATCTCAATGGCGTCGCATGAACTTCGCTCGCCCCTGACCGCTATCCGCGGCTATACCAGCTTGATCCAAGAACAAGAGAGGCTACCCGAGGGAGTACCTGATCGTCTCAAGAAAATTGATCGCGCCGCCGAGACTCTTAATCAGCTCATTGAAGACATTCTCGATGTGTCACGTATCGATCAAGGACGTCTGAAACTCGAAATGCAACCGGTGCGTATTGCAGACTGTGCGCATGAGGTGTGCGGATTGTTGGTGCAGAAAGCGCGCGCGAAAGGTCTTGAGCTAAAATGCGCATCGGTAGAAGAAGATCTTGTCGTCATGGCGGATACCGTGCGTTTGCGACAAGTGCTGGTCAACCTGGTCGATAATGCGATCAAATACACACCCAAGGGATCGGTTGAGATATCGGCGGTGAGTGAAAAGGAGAACGTCGTGATTCGTATTTC
>PWVU01000131.1 GCA_003561715.1 Candidatus Kaiserbacteria bacterium
ACGAATCGGCGACATTCCACTACTTCTTCACGCGTAAAGTATCGCTCGCGTTTTCGTCCGAGGTATATATTTATTTCCCGGGGGGCTTCGGGACGCTGGACGAGTTTTTTGAAATTCTGACCCTGGTGCAGACCAAAAAGATCCAGCCGCTTCCAATCATTTTGGTAGGACGTGACTACTGGTCGCCCTTGGTAGAATGGATGCGCACAACAGTTCTTGAGCGCTATCAGGGTATACATGAAGATGATCTTTCCCTTTTTCATGTTGTCGACACAGCTGAAGAAGCGATTGAGGTAGCCAATAGATATGTACCTGAAAGCGAACGCACGTTGAAATCTTAATCTACGTTAGTATGTTGCAATTTGGTCATGCCGAAACAGCGCGTGTGTCGAAGCAAAAACACCTCGCACTAACCGAGCAACTTGAGCAATACAGACTTGCGCTTGAAGAGGTTGCGCATCACAATGACTACGCCGACGATGAGGGGTCGATCAATTTGCCGGCGGATGCCGGTTTGCGTGAGCACGTTTTGCAGTGTGCGGACGCGCTCGCCACACCGGATCTAAAGTATATATTTGTGATAGGTATCGGCGGGTCGAATCTCGGCACAAAAGCGGTGTATGACGCGCTCGGCGGTTCGTTCGATACTATTGCGCCTCATCGTCCGCAGCTTATTTTCCTTGACACAATCGCGCCCCAACAGCTTACGCTTCTCAAGGAATTGGTCGCCTCGCGTATTCGCGGACCGGAAGAGTTTGTCTGTGTCATCATCAGCAAGTCCGGCTCGACCGCTGAGTCGATATTCAATGCGGAGCTACTGCTCACAAGTGTGCGAGAACGTTTTGGAAAGGCGGGGAATGCGCGGGTGGTAGCAATTACCGATGACGGCTCAGCGCTTGCACAGCATGCCGATGGCTTGAATATTCGTACTCTCTTTATTCCGGAAAAGGTGGGCGGGCGCTTCTCGGTATTGTCTGCGGTCGGTCTACTGCCGCTTGCGCTTGCCGGGGTTTCGATAGAAGAATTGCATAAGGGTGCATTGGACATGAGAAATGCGTGTCTTGCGGATTCCGATGAGAACGCCGCCAGGGCGGGCGCAGTAGCGCTGTTTGCCAACTACCTTGAGGGCGTTGCGGTGCATGATATGTTCTTATTCGATCCACGTTTGCACTCGCTTGGTCTGTGGTATCGTCAGCTCTTGGGAGAATCGGTTGGTAAAGAGAAAAATCGCGAAGGAAAGGTGGTGCATACGGGTATACTTCCCACGGTGTCGATCGGTTCGACCGATTTGCACTCAGTCGGTCAGCTGTATTTGGGCGGTCCCAAAAGCCTCTTTACGACATTTGTGGAGGTGCTGGATGCGGGAGTGCCCGATCTGTCTATGCCGCACGAGCGTTTCTTTCCGCATTTGGTGCCAATGCTTGATGGAACAAGTGCAGATGCAGTGAGCGGCGCGATCGTTGAGGGGACGAAGATCGCCTATCACAAAGCGGAACTTCCGTTTGCAGAAGTGGCGCTTGATGCTGTCTCGCCCTATACCCTGGGCGCTTTTATGCAAATGCACATGATGCAGGTTATGTATGTGGCGGTTTTGATGTTCGTTAATGCCTTCGATCAGCCTAATGTCGAGGCGTATAAGACAGAGACCAAACGAATATTGGAGTCGGGGGCGTAATACCGTATATGTCTGAGTACAAACCGGTGACTGTAGTCGATACAGATGACAATCCACTGGGCGGCATGTCTTTCAGCGATGCATTAGCTACGCGGGCTATACGTCGTCTTGCCAAAGTGTTTATTCGTCGCTCATCCGGTGAATTATTTTTACAGAAACGCAGTGAAACAATTGCGCTCTACCCCGGGGTACTTGATCAATCCGCGGGAGGACATGTGGACTGGGGAGATAGCTACGAAGAGACTGCTCACAAGGAGTTGCGCGAAGAGCTGGGAATAGATACGGAGTTGTACGAGATAGCGTATCTTTATGCTGAGGAGAAAGGTATCGGAAACCCTTCATTGTATACATGGAGCAAGATATATCTTGGCACCTACGATGGTGATCTTACCTATGCGCCGGAAGAAGTTGCGGGTGGCGAGTGGCTTTTGGTTGCGGAGATCGATGAGCGTTTGCGCACTGATCCCGACGCATTCGTGCCGGCATTTCATGAGGTATGGCGGGTGTCCAGAGATGCGCTTCTCTCGTGAGATATAGTATACTGATCAATAGTGCGCGTATGCAATGTGTGCACATGCATCTGGATTCCTTATACCGATGAGCGATCTATAAAGAAAATCAAAAAGCATATGTATTACCCTATGCGATTCACTTAAGGTCGCATAGCTACTAACTGTTGTAACCATGTTTATACTCTTTGATATAGGGGGAACGAAGACGCGGGTTGGCTGTGCACGAGATGACGCACACGTTGGCGAGTGTCTCTCGTTCGATACACCGACAGATCCCCAGGATGCGTGCGCGTGCATTGCACAAGAAGCAAAGCGACTGCTTGGTCATGAGCAGGTGCGCGGCATTGTGGGTGGGGTTGCCGCGCCGTTAAACAAGGAGCGAACGATAGTGGGCAATGCGCCAAACCTGCCGGCATGGCGCGGATATGCTTTGCAAGGGGAGCTGGAAAAACGTCTGCATGCTCCGGTGCGGCTAGAAAATGACGCGGCGCTTGCAGGATTGGGAGAGGCACTATTCGGCGCGGGGAAAGGGTACCGCATTGTTATGTACATGACCGTGTCAACGGGGGTCGGAGGTGCACGTATAGTAGAGGGGAAGATCGATGCTTGCGCGTATGGTTTTGAGCCCGGACATCAAATCATCGATATCGATGGCTCGTTGTGTCCGGCATGCAACTCTGTAGAGGCTGAAGGGTTGCTTTCCGGAACTGCAACTGAGATTCGGTTTGGTAAAAAAGCTTTTGATGTAAAAATCGAGCGCGTGTGGGAAGAGTTGTCGCTGTGGCTTGCGGCTACGCTCAACAATTCGATCGTGCATTGGTCACCCGATGTGGTTGTGCTGGGTGGTCCAATGATCACCGGTGATCCTGCCATTCCGGTTGATCGTGTTCGCTATCATCTGGAGCGTATTCTCACGATCTACCCCGAGCTACCCGCACTCGTGCCGGCGACCCTTACCGACACAGCCGCACTTTACGGTGCGTTAGCCTATACACAGGACACCGTTCGCTGGACACATACGTAAGCTATTGACATATAACGGAAATAATCGTGTATAAAATACTCATTATACGCATATTGTAAGCCACGAAATCGCTGCTTTAGATCCGAAAAAACTTGACATAGATAAATAGTATGCTATAATGGATGAAATCCGGTTCAGCCGGTTTTTTTCGTACACGCAGCTACCGTACCTTCAGGAGAATCAACAATATGCTTGGTCGGCTCTTGCAGGGAAGTACTAGGGTGTCGAATTTGAAACATAATCATTGGCTTATAATAGGCATCATCGCTTTGGTCACCGCACTTGTTAGTGCACCGACACAGAACGTAGACGCTATGCAGTTTGAGTTGCTTCAGAGTACATACGTTGCAGAAGCAGCCGAACATCAGTTCATTGGCGATGAAAGGGAAGAGAGGAAAGAGAGTACAGATGAAACTACCGAATCTGAAGTGGAGTTGACGACGGAAGAGTATGTGCGCGCATACTTTTCCGACATCCCGGTCATGCAAGATATCGCGTGGTGTGAAAGCCGCTTCCGTCACTATGACAGTACCGGAAAGCCCTTGCGAAATATGCAGGGATCAAGCGCGATCGGTGTAATGCAGATCATGTCTTCATTGCATCAAGAGCCGGCACAACGCCTGGGACACGATATAACAACGTTGGAAGGTAACATGGCATACGCGCGACATTTGTACGAGCGAAATGGTACGCGCGATTGGAACGCATCGCGTCACTGTTGGGAGCAGAAACGGCTTGCGCGAAACTAACTCTTCTATTACGTAGTCAGTAGCATATAGTAGTGCCATGCGCGGATATCCGCGCATGGTTTGTTGAGTGGTATCTCTGTTCTCTGGTGTTGTGGCTCGCAGTGTTATACCATGATACAAACTAATCTATGACAGCTTCCTCTACCAGATCGACTGCGCACGAACCTCATTATTGGCTGATGAAAAGCGAACCATCTTGTTTTTCGATAGACGACCTGAAGAAGGCAAAGATCGCGCCATGGGATGGTGTTCGCAATTATCAGGCACGTAATTATATGCGTGACGATATGCGTACAGGAGATATTGTGTTATTTTATCATTCAAATTGTGCCGAACCTGGTGTTGTAGGGGTAGCTTCTGTTGCCGGGGAAGCATACCCTGATCACACCGCTTGGGATCCCCACAGCGAACACCCCGACCCTCGCTCGACCCCGGAGCGTCCATTGTGGTATATGGTCGACGTTGCATACGTCGATACCTTTGCCAAACCGGTCACGCTTCGTATATTGAAAGCAGATCCATTCTTTGCGAACATGCTTGTTGTTCAACGAGGCCAGCGGCTTTCCATACAGCCGGTAGAAAAGAGGCATGCGAAGCGCATTATCTCACTCGGAATGCGCAAGTAGAGATATAGTAGCTATTTGAGTCTATGCTCATTACATGCTATCTTCTTCGGGTCACATGGTTTTCTTCTTGATCTTCATCAAGATTGTGGTGGGAATCGTATTGGTTCCTCTTCAGTTTTTGGTGCATTATACGTGGCCGGTTCTTGAGCGAGAGGATGTAGAGACATGGAAGCGAGTTGTACTTGGCATGGTTATTTTGCCGATTGCCGGCCTGCTTTGGCTCACGGTACCGTGGTGGGAAAAATTGTATGAATTTTGACCAGTATTCACGTTTCACTTATCCCCATCTTTCAACAAAATCACCCCAATTCATAACGCTTTTTTGCTAAAATAGCTCTATCCGCTACACCTTTGTGGCGGGGGAATTTGAGGACATACCGCACATGCTTTTCGCGCGCTTGAGACAATCTGCTCTCCAAGCCTCTCGATGTATATCGAAGCATGTCTTCGCCAGCCGAGGATTCGGTAAGGCGGTTTTCGTGCGCCTGAGGAATGCACTCACACATCAATACACGGCTCAATACATGGGAATGAAGTATGAAGTATCACGTATCAGGCGTTGCGTAACCAGGTTACGCAACGCTCCGCGTTCCGCATTTGCTTCATACCTCATACCGCATACGTCATACTGCGAAGCTCATATTCGCTCCGCTCCCGCTCGTCCGCTTCATACCTGATACGTCATACTTGATACCGCATCATGCTTACCCGCCTTACCAACACCATAGCCCTCATCACTCTGGCACTGCTTGCAAGTGTTGTTGTATTTGTATCGACGCATGATGCGGTGGCGCAGTTCACCCCCGAGATCAACTACCAAGGCAAGCTCCTCGACAACAATGGTGTCACCGTTGCTAACGGCCTCTACCACATGCGCTTCCGCCTCTACGACCAAGCAACGGGTGGCTCTCTCATCTGGCAGGAAGACCGCTCAACGGCTCCCGGCAATCGCGCGCAAGTCACCTCGGGTCTCTTCTCAATGATGCTGGGCTCCAGTACCTCACTCACCGCGGTCGACTTCAATCAACCGCTCTACCTTGAGGTTGAGATCGGAGGCACCGCCTCAAGCACCTGGGAGACTCTCTCGCCCCGCAAACGACTGGGCGCCGTCCCCGCCGCCTTCCAGGCACAACAAGCGGAAACCGCGGACACCGCCGACGACGCCACCACCTTCTCCGGTCTTGCAACAACCTCATTCCTTCGCTCGGACGAAAGCGACAATTTCACGTCGGGCACACTCACCTTCGACGCCGGCACCTCGCTGGTCGTAAACGGCTCGGGCACGTTTGCCAACGCGACTGCAACCCAGCTCTATGCGACAACGCTCGGGATCAACTCCGAATACTTCACGGATCTGACCGGCTCGGGGCTTACCAATGTTGGCGGCGTCCTTACGCTTGATGATTCAACCCTCCTAACTTTGTCCAACTGGTTCGGCACAACAACTGCGCCGCACCTCACCACGCTTGCCAACCTTGCCACGGTGGGAACGATCACTTCCGGAACCTGGCAAGGCGATATTGTCGGCACGACGTATGGTGGCACCGGCGTCTCTTCCTTTGGTGGTACCAACACCCTCCTCTACACGACGGCTGCCAATTCGTTGGCATCGCTCGCAACCGCAAACAACGGCGTCCTTGTTACCGACGGCTCGGGTGTGCCGTCGATTGCCTCAACATTGCCGAACGCGGTCCAAGACAACATCACCCGCCTCGGCACCATCGGCACGGGTGTGTGGCAAGGTACTGCAATCGGCGGGGAGTACGGCGGCACCGGCTTGGGCACGGTCACTCAAAACCTCCTCCTCATCGGCGGGGCGGGGAACACGTGGAGTCAGATTGCGACCGGCACGTTGGGGCTCATAGAGAGTAGATGGTCGCTTTTAGGAAGTGATGTGTATCGAACGGCAGGAAATGTTGGAGTGGGTACGTCATCCCCATGGGCGAAGCTCTCGGTGCAGTATGCAGATGGAACGGATACGGGTCCGCGGTTTGTGGTGGGGTCGTCGACCGAACCCAATTTCTTTATTGGAGCGGATGGTAATATTGGGATTGGTACATCAGACACGTGGGCGCATCTTACTATACCGAACACCGAGCATACAGACGGAGTACCCGCACTCGCCATTGGTAGTCGAACTTATGGTTTTGCGTGGCCATATGACAACATCGATCTCGACATTGAGCGGATTGTCACGTCGCCCACATTGCCTGATGGACGGTTTGGGTACCAAGGAATGGTGTCGACCTTGGTTGCCAGTACTTCGGGTAATACCTCTC
>PWVU01000110.1 GCA_003561715.1 Candidatus Kaiserbacteria bacterium
GGGGGCGCCACCACCCAAACCATCCGCCGCTACAACCTCTCTGACCTCTCGTATGTCGATCAAGGCCCCGACTTTGGCGGCCTCATTGTTTCCCTTGTCATCGACGGCGACTACGTCTACGCGGGTGGTGGTGGTACCACCAACCGTGTTCGTCGCTACAACCTCTCCGACCTTTCATTCGTCGACGAAAGTCCTTTGTATGGGGGAACTGTTTCCGCTCTTGTTAAGGGAGATACCTACCTTTACGCCGGGGGTGCCACTACCCGAACCATCCGCCGCTATGCTCTCAGCGCGACGGAAACCGACCTATCCCTCGAAGATCCCCTTGAAATAAAAGGCAACCTCACCAACTCCGGCGTCTTCTCAACCGGCACCTCCACCCTCACCCTCTCCGGCACCTCCCCGCAAACGCTAACAGGTTCCCTCACCGGTGACTCCTCTCTTTACAACCTCACCATTACCAACACCTCAGGCAACGGCACTACCACCTTCTCGGTCATCTTTGCCGACAGCGCACAGACAACAGGCACTTTCACCATGAACGCCTCCACCTCAGCTCAGTTTACCGCAGGCGACACCTACACATTCACTAACATAGATCTCAACGGTGGTCCCTCCTCCCCCGTCTGGCTTCGCTCAAGCGAGCGTGGTACCCAATGGAACCTCGTGGTAGACGGCACCCAGTACAATGTCACGTATGTGAACGCGGAAGACAGTAATGCCTGTAGTGGAGCGACCATCACCACCACCGGTGGCATTAATATCAATAACAACACCTGCTGGGCCTTTGAATCAGGTGTCGCCCCCACCCCCGGCTCACTTGCGCTCGTCGCACCACCCTTCCAGAAGGGTAACGCCCTCACCAATGTCTCTTCTGTTTCGGGCGCCGAGCTCATTGTCTTCACCCTTGCGGCAACTGATGAAGCCATCAGCGTCACCCAACTTGACGTTGAACTCCTCAACGCAAACGGCATCATCGACACCGACTTCTCCAATATCCAGCTCTATCGTGACAACAACCAAGACGGGGTGATCGACGGCGGCGACACCCAAGTCGGCGGCGCCGGCACCGCGGTCTACTCCGGCGGCAGACTCTACCTCCGCTTCACCACTCCCTTCACGGTAGCGCAAGGACAAACCGAGCACTTCATCGTCCGCACCGACATTGCCAACCTCAAACCCGCCGATGAGTTCCTCGCGCTGGTGGCTCGCTACAATATCACCGCGACCGGTGCAGCCTCAGAAAGCACGATCAACGCCCAAGGTCCCCACCAACGCGCCTACCACGCCAATATCGCGGGCTTTGCGGGTGGCACCTCACTCAGTGGTATTGTCGCCGGCGCAGGCGTCATCCAAGGTGGTTCATCAGGAGGCGGGGGCAAAGTGGTCAACAATCCCACCCTCGTGATCCCCGAGAACACCAACTTCAAAAAACCTACTGCGCTTGGAGATGTCTCTCAGTGGACCAGTCCCACCAACGCCTACCTCGAGAACAACATGTTCGCAACCGCCGGTACCAATGGACTCATGCAAGACTACCGCACCTTCAACTTCAACGTCCCTGAAGGTAGCACCATCTCCGGTATTGAGGTTCGCCTGGCAGCACGTGCGCAAAGTGCGGGCGGCACCATCGGTATTGAACTCTCATGGAACAGTGGCGAGAGCACAACAGTAACCGGCAATCAAACCTCCGCTCTCACCACCTCCTCATCCCTCTACATCCTCGGTGGCACTTCCCAACTCTGGGGGCGTTCGTGGACACCCGGTGAGTTCACAAACGGCACCTTCACCCTGCGCCTTACTTCCAACAATGACCAAAACACCGTCGAACTTGACGCGGTAGACGTACGTGTCTACCACGCCGTGGGAGGAGGGAGCGAAGGAGGAGGTGGTGGGGTGTAGGGGTTATTGATATACAGAATATACAGCGGCCGGGCGGGGGTACGGAACGTGCGTATATACCGACACATCTCGTGTAGTTCGACGTTCTTCAATTTGACATTTCAATCTATCAGAGTATGATAATAAAAAAAGCGCCCAACGGGCGTTTTAAAAAACCTAAGTAATTCCCTCAGTATGAATTCCATATTCACGTATTTGCGCGAGACGCGGGGTGAGTTAAAGCATGTCTCATGGCCGACTGTCCGCCAGACCTACATATTCACCGTGCTGGTGATCGTTATTTCGATTGTGACTTCGCTTTACCTCGGTTTCTTCGATTACCTCTTCTCGCAATTTTTGGAGCGCTTTATCCTGCGCTAACCGCAGTCGAATATCCTGTTCTTTTACTGAGTAATCTCTTTTCGTATGAACGACACCTCACCAAAAGTAGCACAAAACGAAGACGCGAAGTGGTATGCGATCCATACCTACGCCGGGTATGAGAATGCTGTCGAGCGCAACTTAAAACAGCGTATCACCTCGCTTGGTCTTGAGAATAAGATCTTTGAAGTGGTTGTGCCGACAGAAAAGAAGATCAAGATCAAAGGCGGCAAGCGTGTAGAGGAAGAAGAGAAAGTGTATCCCGGGTACATTCTGGTACAGATGTTGGTCGATGAGGAGTCATGGTACGCGGTGCGCAATACCCCCCGCGTGACGGGTTTTGTAGGAGCGGGGGTTGAGCCGGTGCCGTTGACCCCCGAGGAGGTCAAGACGCTCTTCAAGCGCATGGAGACCGATACGGTCAAGCATAAGATCGATCTTGCCGCGGATGATGCGGTCATTATTACCGATGGGCCATTCAAAGATCTCGAAGGAAAAGTGGGTGAGGTCGACGAGGAGCGGGGTAAAGTGAAGGTCTTGGTGCCGATGTTTGGTCGTGAGACACCGGTCGAACTTGACTTTTTGCAGGTAAAGAGGGCATAGTGTTGGAATTCTGGCGAAAGAGAGTCAAATCCGAAATCCGTATTTTCAATCCAGATACACCTAAAGAGAAAAACAAGCAACTAGTAACCAGAAACTAACAACTACTATATATATGGCTAAGAAAATAACCAAAAAAGTAAAACTGCAGATTCAAGGAGGCGCGGCGACTCCGGCGCCACCGGTTGGTACCGCGCTTGGTCCCACGGGGGTCAACATTGGTGAATTCGTCAAGCAATTCAACGATGCGACACAAGATCGGCGAGGTGAAGTGGTGCCGGTTGAGCTCAATGTGTATGATGACCGCACGTTCGACTTCGTCCTCAAAGTCTCACCCGCATCCCAGCTTATTTTGAAAGAGCTTGGCAAAAAATCCGGCTCCGGAAAGAATTTGGTGCAAAAGGTGGGGAAGCTCTCCGATGCGCAATTGACCAAGGTTGCGGAAACAAAGATGCCCGACCTCAATACGAAAGACATTGAGCAGGCAAAGAAGGTCATTGCGGGAACGGCTCGGAGTATGGGGGCGGAAGTGGTCTAAGCCACTTCCGCGGACCTTGTGAGATATTTTGGAGAGCTATGCTCGAACAAAATATCCACAAGGTGTATTCAATGAGAAAAGGAGCTGTAAGCGACTATTTCGAATTAATGCTTTAGCGCTGATCCTGTGAGGATTTGAAATTACGTAAGATAGAACACACATCAGGAAGTACACGACGCGCGGGCATTGCCCGCGCGTTGTGTGTAGATTCATTCCAAAAAAAGGGGTCGCGGCGGGTGCCGCGACCAAGTGAATAGGGAGGAAACGCCTCAAGTCGGGTGTCACAGGAGAAACCCACGAACACTTGGGTCAGGATACCAACTTTTGTTTTTTTTTTTGCAACTGCGTCATTTGTCCACATGCGTGCGCTTGTGCAAAAACACCCACAATACATTTGACGCTTCGGCAAAAACGACTTTGAGTAGCGGTGTTTCTTGCGTCGGGTGCCACGAGTCTCTAGTATGGTGTGGTCATGAATCGCCATCGTCGCGCCTACGGCGCACTTCCATCGCAACACCTGCGCGAGCTTATGCGCTCCGGGTTCATATTTGGTGGTGATGAAGCGCGTATCGGACCGGCGTCACTCGATCTTACACTGTCATCCGAGCTCTATGAGATAGAAGGCGTGGCACAACCGATGCCGGGCGAGACCGTGCGTGATCTTCTTGCCCTCATCAAGTTGCACGAGCATAAAATCGAAGAGCCTCTTCGGAAGCAACGCACGTATCTGGCACGATTGAATGAATCACTTCGTCTTCCGGAAGGGATCTACGGTTTTTGTAATCCCAAATCGTCAACCGGACGTATTGATATGCATGTGCGCGTCATTGCTGATCGAGTCTCGCGATACGATACGGTGACGCCTGCGGGCTTTGCGGGCGAATTATGGCTGGTCATTTCGCCGCGTTCATTTCCCGTCTTGATACACGAAGGCGAGACACTGACCCAGTTGCGTCTCTTTAATGGCGACACCCGTTTTAATGAATTGGAGCTGCAGACCGCTCTGCGTGAGTATAAGTTGATGTGGTATGGCGAAAAAAATGTCCCGTTTGAGTATGCAGACATTGAGATCAAAGATGGGGACGGGTCTCTTATTCTGACCGCTGACACCGGGAGCTCGGTCGTGGGGTATGTATGCACCGAGCCGGATACGGTCTTGGACATTGCCAAGATCAGCGGGTACGAGCCCGGAGAATTCTTTGAGCCGATTCATGCGATCAATGATCGCATTGCGCTTAAGAAAGACCGTTTCTATATTCTCTCGTCGCGCGAGCGTATTCGTATTCCGCCTGGTCTTGCCAGCGAAATGGTGCCAATGGATGAGCGTAGTGGCGATTTTAGGAGTCACTATGCCGGCTTTCTTGACCCGGGCTGGGGCTGGGGAGTTGCGGGCGAGGGCTTTGGGCGACCGTTTACGCTTGAAGTGCGTCCGTTCGAAGACCTGTTTGTGCGCGCCGGGCAACCTATTGCCAAGATACGCTTTGAGTACATGCTCGAGACGCCGGACATCTCGTATGATACGCGCGCGTCGAACTATCTCTCGCAAAGCGGACCGAGACTGGGGAAGCAATTCAAAACAAGGTAGCTTCTCGAGCACATAACAGTGAAGGACAATACCGTTCAGTTAACTGAAAGGTATTGTCCTTATGTGTAACAAGCGACCGGGGTATTTTGGTGGAGGGGTGGTAATTTGCATGTCAATCTTGCGCGACTGTAATCAGCGGGCGCCGAAGGCGCCCGCTATTGATGAGGATACGTACGTCATTTTAGTCTTCCTTCCGCACAATATCCTGCTCGCCGCGCTTTACATCGAAGCGGTCGGGTTCTTGGTCGAGGTGCAAGACCAGTCCGTCGTTCGCAAATTCTTTTATAAGTGCTTCACCCATCTCGATCGCCCGATGGCGCAACGTAGGATGTACGAAACGGGTCGCGCGTAGCTCAATAAGATACACCAGTGCCGAGAGATTGCCGGTTACGCGGTTGGTAGTGTTGAAGCCCATGGCGGTGTAGTACTGCTTTACCTCAGGTGAGGTGAGGAGTCGCTCGATTCACGCGGACTGTTCTTCGATAAGCGCGTCTGCTTCTGCCCGCAGTGCCTCCGGTAGTTCATTCAGATACCACGGATGAAAGCCGTGATGGACGCCCAAGAGCGGCATGCGTTGCGTGATGGCACGATGACGCTGGATATCGCGGAATGAGCCGAAGTCGAGCAGGAACTTGAATTGCACGGTACCGACCTCGGCCACTTGTTTTGGAAGCTCCGTCTTGGGTGGGCGTGTTTCCAATGCATCCCGCCACAGTTGTAATTGTGTGCGGTCAATGTCATTTCGTGAAAGCAAAAACTCCGCGGGCTCCGGATCGTCAAAGTAGGTGTACTCGCTTCCCATTGCCGCAAGGTAGCTCTCAGTTGCTTCAAAACGCTTTTTCTCGGTATCGAACGAATTAGGAAACGCCTCAATCAGTGCATCTTCGGTCGCCTCGGCAATAGCGCGTACTTCGGCGAGTGGATGGTGGCGCAGAGACAAGAGTTTGTCGGCAAATTGGCGCAAATTGCCGTGCCACGCGATGTTGGTCGAAGCACCTGCCGGCAGGAATGCGCGCAAGGTATCGAATGCGCGTGCATTGATCGCTTTGTCGTACACACCTTCTTTCTCTCCCTCTCCGATGGGGAAGCGTTCCTTGAGAACCGGCACCAGCTCCTTGAGTGCGGAGAGGTAGAATGCGCGCCATCTCTCCAGCACTTCTTCGCCCTCTTTGGTGCCAAGTGGGTTGATGCATGGCTGGGTGGCGAAGTCTATGTAGCGTGTCGATGCTTCTTGTCCGCTGTACAGCGGCCAATCTTGTATCGCTTTTGCGGCGAGCATCGAAATACCCTCGATAAAAAGCGTGGCACTTCCATTGTCGCCGATCGATTTGTGCCCGTAGCCAACGTAGTAGGTCGACATGAACTTCTCGGCGCCACGCTCGCCGAGTACTTCGAGATGGCTCTGAATGCCGCCAATCGAGCGACTATGGAGCGCTGCGAGCATCGCCTGCGCTTCCGGATTGATCGCCGGGCACGTGTTCAAAATGAGCACAAACCCACCACCCTGAAGTTCTCGCTTGGTATGCTTGATATCGTTGAGTTCCATACTGGACACGGTAGCATGTCTCTGGTGGCGTACAGGTGTGTATAACTCAAAGTGATATACTTGTTGGCGATGGTCAACACGCAAGGAGCATTTATTGCGATCGAAGGTGCAGAAGGATCGGGTAAATCAAGCGTAATTTCATATCTTCAAGAGCAATTTCCGGAAATAGTATTTACGCGAGAACCCGGTGGAACACCTTA
>PWVU01000068.1 GCA_003561715.1 Candidatus Kaiserbacteria bacterium
AAATTAGATACTATGCAACGTATCACTGTGAGCACTACCCCGAGTCGTGCAGGCGAATAATGACTTTCGCCGGACGAATGATATGTGATCCAAGCTTATACCCTTTTTGAAATGTGCTGCAGATGGTGTGATCCAGCGAGGGATCTTCGGTTGGCTCCGATGCGACTGATTCGTGCTCGTGGGGATCGAACGGGGCATCAATGGGGTCAAGTATCGTCAAGCCGTGAGACTCAAGTGTACTTTGCAGATGAGTATAAATACCCTCAACACCCTTGCGCCATTCTTCATCGACGTGCTCCCAACCGCCATTATTCATAGCGCTGTCGAAACTATCAAGGACCCCGGTGAGTGACTCGATAATAGTCGCCTTGCCGCGGTCAAGCGCTCCTTGTTCTCGTTCGACCGAAAGGCGGCGGCTGTTTACCATTTCCGCTTGCGTACGCTGCCACCCTTCAAGGTATTCCTGCTTCTGCGATTCGCATTCTCTTAGTTTTTGGCGAATCTTTTTAAGCGCATCGCTTTTGTGTTCCCCTTCATCAACGATATCATCCTCCATGAACTCTTCTTCGCTGTCGTTCGTTTTGTTGCTATCCATACGTGCACTACAGTATGCCAATCCAAAAAGTGACTGTCAAATGTTCAGCTTCTTCTGCCCCCCCGGGGGGGGGGCTTATAAGTCGAGACGGTATTAGCGCTTACTCCATTGAGGCGCTTTGCGGGCCTTCTTAAGACCAAATTTGCGACGTTCCTTCATGCGCGGATCTCGCTTCAGCAAGCCGGTCTTTTTCAGATCAAGACGAAGCTCGGGGTCATGCTCTAAGAGCGCGCGTGCAATAGCGTGCGCGACCGCACCAGCCTGAGATGCGATGCCACCTCCTGACACTTTTGCGGTCACCGTAAAATCTTTAGTAAGATTTCGGGTGCCGATTACATCGGTCACTTTTTTTCGCAGTACGTCTGTTGGGAAATATTCAGCGACGGGCGTGTCATTTATCATAATGGTAGTCGCAGTCTTTGACTAAAGAAGACGCACGCGCGCTGATGAGGTTTTGCGTCGTCCTACGGCTTCAAGATATCGAGTTGCTGGTGTTGGTGCCATACGAATGGATTACTCAGTGATTGAAAGTTTTTTCATGCGAACCGATTGCAGTCGGTTCTTAGGAAGCATACCCTTGACTGCGATACGGACAATTTCGCGATATCCTTTCTTGTCAATGACTTCTTCCATGCGTAGTTGCTTTAGTCCGCCCGGATACCCGGAATAGCGAGAATAGAGTTCTTGCGCGCGCTTTTTTTCAGGAATAGAAAGCTTGGATGCATTGGTAATAATGACCGATGTGTCACCGGCTTTATTGGGACGATATGCGGGCGTGTGTTTACCCATCAAATGCAACGCGGCCTCCGTCGCAACGCGACCCAGTGCTTTTCCGGTAGCATCAATGGTGTGAGTGTGAGACATGATTCTATACTAGTTGAATGACTGCCATCGTTGCCGCATCTCCCGAACGTACTCGTGAACGGACAACACGAGTGTACCCTCCATTTCGATCTTGGTACCGTGGGCCAAGATCCGCAAACACTTTTTGACTTGCGGCACTACGCGCCCCAAGCCGACTGGCCACCATACGACGATTTGCCAGCGTATCCTGCTTGCCTGCGGTAATGATTCGTTCAATGAACGGGCGAACCTCTTTTGCTTTTGCCAGTGTTGTCTCAATGCGTTCGTGCATAATAAGCTCACGCGCCAACGAGCGCATAAGCGCAGTGTATTGACGTGTAGGTCGCCCCAATGTTCGTTTGCGTACGTGATGCTTCATATGTTGTGTGCCGAAAGACTATACCGCAGTTTTTCAGATAACTCAAGTGCTTAGCCTTTAAGCGATACACCCAGTTTTACAAGCGCGTCTTTGATCTCTTGAAGTCCCTTAACTCCCATACCCTCAATGGTGAGAATATCCTCTTCTGTTTTACGCGCAAGACCACCAACGGTACGAATATTTGCGGCCGTAAGTACATTGATGGTTCGGGAAGAAATATCGACTGATTCGATACGCGTTTTGAGGATCTCCGCATCCGCCTCCTTGTGCGCCGGAGGTGATACTTTGGGAGTTGCCTCGCGCGACTCTTCAAGTGATTCTGAAAGCGCGGGCATCGTATGCTCTTCCTCTTTGAATCCTACGATCGCCTTGAGTTGGTAGATCATGATCTCAACCGCTCGCTCAAGTGCTTGGCGCGGCGTGAGGGTCCCGTCAGTTTCGATGAAGATACGTAAACGGTTAAAGTCGGTTCGATCACCCACACGCATGTTCTCCACCTCGTAATTTACCCGGCGAATGGGCGTAAATGTTGCGTCAAGCGCTATAACACCAACGTCCATCTTTTCTTTTTGTAGTTGCTCACGTGAGATGTAGCCGAGTCCTTTTTCGACTGTAAGCTCCATATCAACTTTGGTTTTTGTGGTTATTTCACAGATTGGTTGCTCAGGGTTGAGGATGGTCACTTGGGAAGGTGCCGTAATGTCACCTGCGGTAACCATCTTCGGACCTTGTGCCGAGAGCGAAATACGTTGCGCATCATCCCCCTCAAGAGACAGACGGACACGCTTAAGATTTAGAATAATAGTCACCACATCTTCAGTAACACCATCGATGGTTGAAAACTCATGCTGTACCCCATCTATCTTGACGGTGGTGATAGCGGCACCGGTGAGTGATGAGAGTATGATTCTTCGAAGGCTATTACCTATGGTGTGCCCGTATCCGGGAAATAACCCATCGATCTCGTACAAACCGGTAAATTCTTCTTCGGATACGGGTCGCGGCTTGGACGGAAGAGTTACATGATATTCCATAACACAATCAAATTATCTGCTTGATAAAACACTGATACACAGGCTGCGCGTGTCGGCTAGCGACTGCCAAATTCTATAACGGCATTCAAGTCAGCAATGCTTTCCGTCGATTCAGTCGTAGGCGTTCCGGTTATTGTAATGCTCATGCCACTTTCATCGACTACCATCCAATTGGGTTCTTTCGCAAGACTGAGTCGTTCCTTTCCAATCTCAAAGAATGCACTACTCTTGCTTCCCTCTCGTACAGCGATCACGTCACCTTGCTTCACTTGATATGAGGGCACATTCAGTCGCTTGCCGTTTACCGTGAAATGACCATGGCTGACCAACTGGCGAGCTTGTCTGCGCGATGCGGCAAACCCGGCGCGGTACACCGTGTTATCCAATCGCATTTCAAGAAGTTCAAGAAATCGTAGTGCGGGATCTTTTCCGTCTACACGCCGAGAGGACTCTTCGATATAGCGACGCATTTGTCGTTCCGCAACACCGTATCCAAAACGCACTTTTTGCTTCTCTAACAGCTGACGCGCAAAGTTCGACCTGGTACCACGTCGCCCACCACGCTTTTTGTTTTTTTCGTGTCGAGCCTCAGACAGTGCAAACTTGGGAGATTGCGTTTTATCAAATATGTGTGCACCCAAACGTCGTGCAATTTTATAGCGTGGTCCGATGATCATAAATCAAATGTGGTGTATTACTTATACGCGGCGTGGCTTGGGTGGTCGTGGTCCGTTGTGCGGGACCGGTGTCTCGTCACGGATACCGGTTAGTAGTATGCCCTTGTTAGCAAACGCGCGCATGGCTGATTCGCGCCCCGCACCAACTCCTTTAATAACGACATTAACTTCTTTAACGCCCATGCCGATCGCTTTCTCGCCAAGCACCTCACCGACTTTTGCCGCCGCAAATGGTGTACTTTTTTTTGCACCCTTAAAACCCAAAGAACCGCTTGAACCGGACATAATGGCGTTACCTTGTTTGTCTGTAAATGTTGCCTGCGTGTTGTTGTAGGTTGCGCGAATATACAAGGTGCCTTCCGCTACCTTCTTTTTGGGTAAGCGTGAAAGTGATCGTGCGCGCATACCTGCGTTTCCCGATCCGCCCGATTTAGTGACTGTACGTTTTTTTCCCATGGATGTGGTATGAGTGTTAGCAACTATTTCTTTTCAACTTTCTTTTTGCCCGAACCCATGGTCTTCTTGGCTCCCTTGAGTGTACGAGCGTTCGTCCGTGTACGTTGACCGTGCGCCGGAAGGCGTCGGCTGTGACGCATGCCTCGATACGAGCTTATATCCTTTAGCCGCTTCACGTTTGCGCTGACCGTGCGACGCAACTCACCTTCAATCACGAAGCCTTCAGAACCTTCAATCCGATCTCGAATACGAGCCTCTTCTTCGGCTGTAAGTTCAGATGGTTTCTTCCCCGGGTCAACCTTTGCATCAGCAAGCACCAGGAGTGCTCGCGGTCGCCCGATGCCATACACGGCCGTAAGCGCGAGTTCCAAACGCTTTGAGTCAGGTAGAGTTATTCCGGAAATACGCATAACAGGGTATTATTTATGAGATCAAACAATTATCCTTGACGCTGTTTATGGCGCGGTTTTTTCTTGTTTATGACAAATACTCTCCCGCGACGCCGCACGATCTTGTCATCTTTTGATATTTTTTTGACTGATGATTTAACTTTCATGAAATCTTTACATACGCTTCACGATCCTCGCTTTTCCTCCATATGGATCTATTTCCAGGCGGACCGTGTCGCCAACGAGCACTTTAATGCGGTGCAGACGCATTTTACCCGCAAGATAGGCAAGAACAGTCTCTCCGCTTTTAAGCGTAACGCGAAAAAGCGTATTGGGAAGTGCTTCCTCAACAACACCTTCAATTTGCTCTTTTTCGGAACTGTGCCCAGCCATCAATATAGTGCGTTGCGTATAGTACCAGAATAGGTTGCTATTAGTCAAGGAATTCTTTTATGGTAATGCGGTCGGGGTCATCCGGAAGCGATCTGCGCCAAAAAGGACGATTTCGTATTTCCGCTCTGACAATACCGGGATGTTTTTCCGCAAGGATATTGCGGAGTTCAGCGCGGTCGTTGGAAATACCACGTATGTCATTTTGCAAGGCTTGTTCGTCATAGAGCCACACTATGGTAATTCTCCCCCGTACGCGCATGGTATGTGTGTCTCCATCCCATTCGACATCCTCAGACTCAAGGCGCTCAATAGTAACGGTAAGGTCATCTATGGTGCGTAGTGCAACCGGCTGGTGATCGTAGTCAGCAATAGCGCTCGCTGCCATACGTCGTGCAAATTCTTGCTCATTAATAAGAAGTGCTGTCAGTGATCCCTGCTCACGGAGCGTGAGTGATTCATCGGAAGCTTCTTGGCTGGGCAATGAAGTGAATGAGAAAAACGCGCCTGAATCAAAAAAATGCATACCGTCGGGCACATCAGACCCTTCGTGGATGGCATCTAAGAGCTCTTGTTCAAGACGTGCTTGCAGTTGGGTGCGTGCTTCTTGTTCTACAGAATTTTCAATGGTCAGGCGCGTGCCGGCAAAGCCACCATCTATTGGTGTTGCTGTGCGTGCATAAAAGGCGTCATATCGACCAGACCCTCGAAAACCGGGAATCGAGAACTCAGCCTGTTCGACGTTATACGTTTCCCCGGGGGCATCGGCGTATACGCGTACAGTAACTGTTCCGGGTACCGATTCGCCCGCGGCATTTGTCGACATGCCGGGTACATCTACGGAATCTCTAATTCGGTAGATAAGTGGTTCGTTATCCGGTCCACGCATCTCTTTGGCTTCAAACCGTGTGTTGCGAATGAGGCGCTGAACATTTTCATCAAAGGTATTGAAAATAGTTATTTCTCCAGAAGCGAATTCTTCAACTTGCTCTTGTCGTGTTGCCTCCACCTCTTCATCTGCCGTTTTTTCGAGTAAAACAGTTGTGTAGCCTATCTCTGCACTCTCGGGGTCTTGTCTCAATACAAACGAACCGTCTATAAGTATCTCTTCGGCAACGCGTGGCTCCACAGAAACAGTGGCGCCTGAAAGGAGTGTTGATACGCCGTATATTGAGCCCAAACCTAAAAGTAGGACTACCAGTGTTCCACGTATAAACCATGAGCGCGTAGCGCTGTTACGATGTTTGGGATCGAAGGGTGGACGTGGTCGACGCGGAGGATATTCAAATGCGCTTTCCCGCTCCTTCGGGGGTATTCCCAGCCTGGGTTCAGGTTTTGTTTCGGTGTGCTTTCGTCGCGGCGGTATACGCATAGTGCTTCCACCCTGTTCATGTGACGGGAGTCGGTCATGTAGTGCGTGTTCGGATGTTTCCGAGGTAGATCCATCCTTAGACACAACGTCCTGTAAAAGGCGTTTATGCATAGATTACATTATACCACAAGCCCAGATTGGTATCACTAGCGAGCCTCAAGCTTGTTGTGCATAAGGCCGGTCAGTGCGCCGAGTGGGTAGACTATTCCTGTGTTAGCACTTTTGACTTTTGTGGCAAGTGATCCTGAAAAGAGCGGGAGCACTGAGAAAGGTCGGTCGCTGAAGGTAAAGAGCTCAAACGGTTGACCTTTGAGCGCAGTGAGAAACAATCGTTCCCAGGACTGGTCGAGAAGTAAGAGTGCCGTTTGGGGTACCGGTCTTCCCTTTGCAACTTTCTCCAGTGCACGATAGAGCGCTTCGCGCCACTCAGTAACAGCCTCAAACACATTCCGTTCAAATTCGCTCACGGCTTCGCCTGAGCGTTCTGCTCTGGCTTTAAGCAACAAGGAGAGTTTAGCGCGAATATCCTCAGGACTTGTTTTGGTCGCTTCATGAACCGATCGAATAA
>PWVU01000064.1 GCA_003561715.1 Candidatus Kaiserbacteria bacterium
CCCAGCGTCGAGCAGTACGCCACGCTCTTTTCCATCATCATGGACCTCAGCGCCGCCACGATGTGGGTGGCGCCGGGGAACCCGTGCCAGTCCCGGTACCACCTGCTGGAGACGGGGTTCGCATATGATAGCTGAGGAGGTCTCGCCTGCGGCACGGCAGCTTCGCGGGCACCCAGGCGGATCGCAGAAACACAGACGATGAAAAACCTCGATTGGACCACCTGAGAGATGCTCATCGCTGCGGCCATTCTGGAGCTCATGGGTGACCTGGCGCTAAGAGCTTGGGCCGGAACAGACCGTTTCGGCTACTTCACCGGCGGACTGATCCTCTACGGCGGCGCCCTGACGCTGTTCGCTCACCTGTTGCGCCGCGCTGAGCTCGCTGTCATCTTCGCTCTCTGGGTCGGCGTCGCCGGTGTCTTGATCACCCTTCTTGGATGGCTCGTTTTCAACGAGCCGCTCTCACCGCGGCGTCTGCTTGGACTGGGACTGATTCTCACAGGCGTGATCCTGCTGGAGGTATGAATGAGATGGCAGACCATCGGAGGGGGCTCAGCCACAGACCCAACTCTTGTCGAGCCCGGAGGACGGACACCACAGGAGACGTGGGACCTGTGAGGGGTCAGGATCGAGAATAGGGGGTAGCACCTATGACACCCCGGCAAAATGCCGTGCAACTATCACAAGTCTCCAAGCGCTTTGGACGCGTCACCGCAGTTGACGACGTGTCACTGACCATTGAGGACGGTGAGTTCTTCTCTCTCCTCGGCCCCTCGGGGTGCGGCAAGACCACCACCTTGCGGCTGATCGCGGGGTTCGAGCTCCCCGACCGGGGCGACGTCTTCATCGGCGGGAAGCGCCAGGGCGAGACCCCACCCTACCAGCGCCCTGTCAACACCGTCTTCCAGAACTACGCCCTCTTTCCCCATATGAACATCGCCGAGAACGTCGCCTTCGGCCTGATTATGCGCAAAGTCCCCAAGCAGGACATCCTCCGCCGGGTGTCGGCGGCCCTCGAGATGGTTCGCCTGCCCGGTATGGAGCACCGCAGGCCGGACCAGCTCTCCGGTGGACAGCAGCAGCGCGTTGCCCTGGCCCGCGCGTTAGTCAACGAACCCCAGGTCCTCCTCCTCGATGAGCCCCTGGGCGCCCTCGATATGAAGCTGCGCAAGGCTATGCAGCTGGAGTTGAAGTCCCTTCAGGAGCGCGTCGGCATCACCTTCGTCTACGTCACCCACGATCAGGAGGAGGCGCTGACGATGTCGGATCGCATCGCGGTCATGAGCCGCGGCCGCGTCCTCCAGGTCGACCCACCCCACGAGGTATACGAGCGTCCCCTTAATCGCTTCGTGGCAGACTTCATCGGCGAAACCAACTTCCTCGTCGGCGTGGTCAAGGCGGCAGGTCGAGGCAAGGCCACGGTCGCCGTGGACGGCCAGCTGCCCCTTGAGGTTCCCGCCGAGCGCCTGCCCGGAACCGGTGAGGAGGTCACCATAGCCATCCGCCCGGAGAAGATATCGCTCCACGCGGAGCCGCCGGATCAGCGGGCTGTGGCTGGCACGGTGGACGAGGTGGTCTATTTCGGCACCAATACCTGCTACCTCGTCGCATTGACAGATCAGACCACGGTGACCGTGCGCTGCCAGAATCAGCAAGTCGGCCAGCATGTGAGCTTCCCCCAGGGAGCCCGAGTCTACCTTCACTGGCAGCAGGAATCGGTCCGGCTGCTGAGGGAGTAGGGAGGGCCTATGGGCAAAAGACCAGCTTCCAGGCGAGCGATAGTGCGGCTCCTGGTTCTCATCGGGCCCAGCTTGTTGTACCTGCTGACTTTCTTCCTGTTTCCTCTCCTGCTAGTGTTCGCTATAAGCTTTGGGGAACGGGGTACGTACGGTGGCGTCCGCTGGGTTCTGAATCTTCAGAACTACGTCCGCTTCTTCGATCCCCTGTCCCTGCGCATATTCGGACGCACCCTGTACATCGCGCTGGCAACAACCATCATCTGCCTCGTGATCGGGTACCCTCTCGCCTACTTCATCGGGACCCGCTCACCACGCTGGCGCAACGGGTTGCTTCTCCTGTTGATGATCCCCTTCTGGACCAATTTCCTGGTGCGAACCTACGCTTGGCTCCTGCTTCTCCGTGATGCCGGTGTCATCAACCTGGTCTGGACTGGCGCGCTCCACAACCTGGTGTCGGCCCTGGCAGCGGCCGTCCCCATACCTTTATGGCAACCCCTGCTGCAGGCGACGGCTAGTCCAATACGCATCTACGGCACCGACAGTGCCATCATCATCGGACTGGTCTACGGCTGGCTGCCCCAGATGGTTCTCCCCTGCTACGCCGCCACCGAGCGCCTCGACTTCTCTCTCGTCGAGGCGGCCCAGGATCTGTACGCTAACCGCTTCAAGTCGTTCACCCGGGTGATTCTGCCCCTCACTATGCCCGGCGTCGTCGCCGGATCGATCCTGGTGTTCATCCCCTCCCTCGGCGCCTACATCACACCGGATCTGCTGGGCGGCGCCAAGTCGATCATGATCGGCAACGTGATCTACTCCCAGTTCATGTCCGCGCGAGATTACCCCTTCGGCTCCGCCGTCTCGTTCTTGCTTATGGCGGTTATGCTCATCGGCACCTTGATCTACTTCCGATTGGGTACGGCAAGAACTCACGTGACCGATGAAGGAGGCATCTGATGCAACCCACGCGCACCCGGGCAATAGAGAAAATCAAGGCAATGAAGGCAGTCAAGGGAACCCGGAGACCACGTAGACGCCGCAGGGGGCGATGGCTAAGCCGCTTGCTGTCCCTCCACGGGTTGCTGGGGTACATCTTCCTCTACCTACCCATCGTGATTCTGGTAGTCTTCTCCTTCAACGCCTCGCGCCACGCCGTGGCCTGGCGCGGCTTCACGTTGGACTGGTACGCTGCATTGTTCACGAATAAGCAGGTGGGCGCGGCCCTCGTAAACAGCCTCATTGTGGCCGCCACATCGACCGCGGTGTCGACCATCCTCGGCACGATGGTCGCCCTGGGGATGGAGCGCTACGAGTTCCCCGGAAAACTCCCTTTCGACGCCCTGCTCTATCTCCCGATTGTCATCCCCGACATCGCTATGGCCGTCATGCTGCTGCTCTTCTTCGTGCTTAGCAGGATGGGACTGGGCCTGATGACCATCGTGATCTCCCACATAGCCTTCAACATCTCTTTCGTCGCTGTGGTCGTCCGCGCGCGTCTCGCCTTCTTCGACGTATCCCTCGAGGAGGCCGCCCAGGATCTCTACGCCGATGAGTGGCAGACCCTGCGCCGCGTGACCTTGCCGCTGATCATGCCCGGCGTTCTCGCTGGTGGACTTCTGGCTTTCACCCTGTCGATAGACGACTTCGTCATCACCTTCTTTACGGCCGGTCCTGGCTCAACAACCCTGCCCCTGCGAATCTACGGAATGGTCAAGCTCGGGGTCACCCCGGAGATCAACGCCCTCTCCAGCATGATGCTCCTGGCGTCTATGGTGTTGGTGCTGTTGTCTCTTGTACTGCGAAAGGGAGGTGGTGAGGGAATAGAACTTGCCTAGGTATCGCCCCGTTTTCTGGCTCTGCCCAGAGAGGAGATCGAGATAGAGCAAAAGTCACACAGACCGTTCGAATCCTGTGAAAACAGTAATGGGCAAGAATGAGCTGCAGATAGGAGGAGCAATGCGAAAGCGAATTTGGCGCGTCCTGATCAGTTGTGTCATCGTCACCGCCTTGGTGGTGATTGCCGTGGGGTGCGACCGCCAAGGAGAGGAGGAGCTGGCCAGCACACTCTACCTCTATAACTGGTCTGAGTACATGGATCCCGATGTTCTCGACCAGTTCGAGGAAGAGTTTGGGGTCAACGTCATCGAGGACCCCTTCGCTAGCAACGAGGAGATGCTCGCCAAGTTGCAGGCCGGTGCGGGTGGATATGACATCATCTTCCCCTCGGATTACATGGTCGACATCATGATCGAGGAGGGACTCCTCGCCGAGGTCAACCACGAGAATGTCCCTAACATCGACAACATCGACCCACTTTTCGCGGATCCGCCCTACGACCCCGGTATGGTCCACTGTATTCCGTATATGTGGGGCACCACCGGGCTCGGTTACAACGCGGACGTGTTCGACGAGGAGCCAGACAGCTGGGCCTATGTGTTCGACCCGGACCTTGTCAGTCAGTACCAGGGTCAGATCACGATGCTGAACGACGTGCGCGAGACCGTCGGCGCCGCCCTGAAATACCTCGGCTACTCGATCAACAGCACCGACGAGGATCAGCTGATGGAGGCCCGTGACCTGCTGATCCAGCAGAAGCAGTGGCTCTACGGCTACGAGGCGGAGCAGTACGCTCCCCTTATTAGCGCCGACGAGACCGTGATCGCTCACGGCTACAACGGCTACTTCCTTATGACCGCGGAGGAGGACGAGCGCATCTGGTACACCATCCCGAGGGAGGGCGCGACCATCTGGGCCGACAATATGTGCATCCCCCGGGGCGCGCCGAATCAGCACACCGCCGAGGTGTTCATCGACTTCATCCTGCGACCCGAGGTTAGCGCCGCTCTCGTCAACTACCTCTGGTATCCCAGCCCTAACTCAGCGGCGGCGGAGTTCATCGATCCCGATATCCTGGAGGATCCGGCCATCTACCCGCCCGACGACATCATGCAGCGGCTAGAGTGGATCGAGGATGTCGGTGAGACGACACCAATCTATGAACGCATCTGGACGGAGGTCAAGGCCCAGTAGTACAGGCAAGGCAGATGCGGCGACCACGCGACATCAAGCCACGTGGGCCGACGACCGCTGGTTCGGCTTCGCTTGGTTCGACTTCGCTCACCACAGGCACCACACGCTCCTGGTCGGGTGCAACTTAGGCGATGACTGCCTGGACCCGGAGCGAGGGGCGTGCGGGGATCGGCCATCGCCGTCGCGGGGTGCTCAACCCTTCGGGACTGGTCCCCGCTCGCCCTTACAATGCGCGGCATCGTTCCTTCGCCTGGGTATGCGTCAGGCCGGAGACGTGGATTTCATCTGAAGAGTGAGGATGTCTGTTATGAACATGTGGATCAACGGGACGTGGACGAAATCGAGCTCAGGCGAGACGTTGGAGGTCATCGATCCCGCCACCGAGGAGGTGCTGGATACGGTGCCCGCGGCCGCCCCCGAGGACGTGGACCAGGCAGTCGCTGCGGCCAGGCAGGCTTTCCCCACCTGGCGGGAGACCACCGCAGTGGAGCGAGCCAGCTTGCTCCACGAAGCCGCAGCCGCGATGCGCGCCCACTTCGCCGATCTGAGCCGTCAGCTCACCCTGGAGGAGGGCAAGCCAATATCGGAGAATGAGGAGGAGATCGACTGGGCTCTCAACACCCTCGACTACTACGCCGAGCTGGGCCGGGACACACGTGGTCGTGTGATCCCATCACCCGAGGCGGGCCAGCTCTCGCTGGTCCTCAAGGAGCCTTTCGGCGTCGTGAGCTGCATCGTCCCCTGGAACTACCCCATTTTGCTCTTGCTCTGGAAGGTTGCGCCGGCCCTGGCAGCGGGCAACACGGTCGTCGTCAAGCCCTCCCGTCGCACACCTCTGACCACCCTGCGGATGATCGAGGTCGCCTTCCAGTCCTTCCCTCCCGGGGTGATAAACGTCGTCGTCGGGCACAGCGCCGAGATTGGCGACCATCTGGTACGTCATCCCAACGTGCCCGTCATCGCCTTTACCGGATCCACCGCCGTGGGAAAACGCATCGCACAGCTCACAGCCGGCTCTATGAAGAAGCTTCACCTGGAGTTGGGTGGCAAGGATCCCTTCGTGATCGCCGACGATGCACCCGTGGAGGCGGCAGTGGAGGCCGTGGCCTATGCAGCCTTGATCAACGCTGGTCAGGTGTGCACCGCCACCGAGCGCGTCTACGTACCCCGGCCGATGTACCGGGATTTCGTGGAGGCCCTTGCAGACCGGGTCGCTAGGCTGCGAGTGGGTTCCGGCCTCGACCCCACCATCGACGTGGGTCCAATGATGGCCGACGTCTACCGCTCCAAAGTGGAGCGCCACATTTCGGAAGCTGTCGAGAAGGGAGCCCGGGTCCTGACCGGCGGACGACGACCGCCTCACCTCCACCGGGGCTTCTTCTACGAACCTACGGTCCTCACCGATGTGAACCATCATATGGACATTATGCGGGAGGAGACCTTCGGACCCACCATCCCGGTGATGGCCTACGACGCCTTCGACGAGGCCATTGCCCTGGCCAACGACACCGACTACGGCCTCGGGGCTTGCCTCTACACCCACGACGCGTCCAGAGTACGCCGCTTCTACGAGCACGTTCAGGCGGGCACCATCTGGATCAACGATCCCCTCACCGACAACTACGCCGGTCCATTCGGCGGTATGAAGATGAGCGGTCTGGGACGGGAACTGGGCCACGAGGGCCTTGAAGCGTTCCGGCAGACCAAGCACGTCCACTGGGACATCGATGGCGGGGTGAAGGACTGGTGGTACCCATACGGCGGCCCGACCGAAAGCTGAGACGTTAACCCAAAACGGCAGTTGTCAGTGGGCAGTTGTCAGTGGGCAGTGGGCAGAGAAGATGAAAGGAGAGAAACTGATGCAGAGTACTGGCGCGGAACACCTCGTATCGCCCGTCTGGACTCGCTACACGC